>CBFGSB010000039.1:0-20481 GCA_965651325.1 uncultured Chromatiales bacterium
CTCATGCTGACCGGCGACAGCGCGGCTACCGCCGCGGCGGTTGCCCGCCGGCTCGGCATCGACGACGTACGCGCCGACGTGTCGCCGGAGGACAAGCATCGCGTCATCCGCGACCTGCAGGACCGTGGCGCGAAGGTGGCCATGGTGGGTGACGGCATCAACGACGCGCCGGCACTCGCCCAGGCCGACATCGGCATCGCCATGGGAACCGGTACGGACGTGGCCATGGAAAGCGCCGACATCACGCTCGTGCGCGGCGACCTGCTCGGCGTCGCGCGCGCGCGGGCACTGAGCCGGGCGACCATGCGGAACATCCGGCAGAACCTGTTCTTTGCGTTCGTCTATAACGCGGCGGGCATTCCCGTGGCCGCCGGCGTCCTGTACCCGTTCTTCGGCCTGCTGCTCAGCCCGATGATCGCCGCGGCGGCCATGAGCCTGAGCTCGGTGTCGGTCATCGGTAACGCGCTGCGGCTGCGAGGCCTGCAGCTTCCATGACAGCGGGCGGCCGGGGCGCCGCAAAGCCGCGCCGGCCGCAGCGGCCGTACCCTGTTGCGAAAACCATACAACCGGCGGCCTGGCGGCGAGCATCTGGCTTTGATCGCAAAGCTGTGTCACATTTACGCCCGCAAGCGACTGGTTTGTCTATATGTGGCGTTCAGGCATCAACGCCACCGGTAGGGGAGATGAGCATGAATTGCCACGCAATCATTGGCCGGGCCACGGCTCTCGCCGGCATGTCTTTGTGCGCCACCCTGGCGTCGCTGGCGGCGGCGGGCGTCGAAGCCCTGGCGGGGATGACGCCGTCGGCCCACGCGCAGGACCAGATCGAGCAGATCATCGTCACGGCGACCAAACGCGAGACGACGGTCCAGGAGGTTCCGTTTTCGATCAATGTCCAGTCACAGGAGGACATCCAGCGCTCCGGCGCGGTCGACCTCGAGCAACTCTCGCGCAATATCGCGGGGCTGACCATCCAGAACCTCGGTCCCGGCCAGAGCCAGGTCGCGATCCGCGGCGTTTCCGCCGGCCAGATCGTGCGCGACCAGCCCGGCGTCAAGGAGCAGGTCGGTATCTACCTGGACGAGACGGTGATCTCGCTGTCGCTGTTCACACCGGACATCGACCTCTATGACCTGAATCGTGTCGAGACGCTGCGCGGTCCGCAGGGCACGCTGTTCGGTTCCGGGTCCGTCGGCGGCACCGTTCGTTACATCACCAACCAGCCGCTGCTGGGCGAATTCGAGGGCTCGTTCGAAGCGAATTTCAACGGGATGACCGACGGCGAAACCGGCGGGCACCTGAAAGCCATGCTCAACATGCCCCTCGGCGAGTCGACCGCGCTGCGCGCCGTCGGCTATACGACGCGCTACGGCGGCTACATCGATGCCCTGCGCGAGGACGGCTCGGTTACCGAGGACGTCAACAGCGGGACGCGCAACGGCGGCCGGCTGTCGCTCACCTGGCAGGCGGCCGACAACATCGCCTTCACGCCGCGCATCGTGTGGCAGCGGATCGACACGGACGGCTTCAACCGGCAGGAGGTCTACAACCTGTTCGCCAACCCCTACACGACCACCAGGCCGCCGGTCCAACTCGGCGAGCGTGAGCAGTTCCTGAGGCTGCGGGAAGGATTCAAGGACGACCTGCTGATCGTGGACACGACGGTCGATGCGGACCTCGACGCGGTCGATCTCGTATTCACGACCAGCTACACCGAGCGCGACATCCTCGTGAGCCGCGACGCCAGCGCGCTCAGCGGAAGCGTATCCGTCGATCTCGGGTTCCCGGACGTCGCCGTGCTGCTGCCGTCCAACCTCGTCGACACGACGGAAGTGCAGCAGTTTACGCACGAGCTGCGGTTCAGCTCGAAAGCGGATGCCGCGCTGCAGTGGGTCGTCGGCGCTTTCTATTCGGACCTGGAGCGCGTCTACGCGCAGCGGCTGCCGACACCGGGCTACGACGCGTTCACGGACGCGACCCTGGGCGCGGGTACGGCGGCCGCCGTCGCGAACGGGTTTCCTGCCGACTCGCCGTTCAACTCGGACCTGCCGTACGACTTGCAGCAACTCGCGCTGTTCGGTGAGGCGACCTGGGACGTCACGGATCGCTTCCACCTGACGGCCGGCGGGCGCTTCTACGATTACGAGGAATCCCGCACCATCACGCTCGGCGGCCTGTTCGCGAACGTTGCGGACGGCATCATGGACGAGACGTCCTCCACCGGCTTCAATCCGCGGGTGCTGGCGAGCTACGATTTCAGCGACAACGTCACCTTCAATGCGCAGGCGGCGCAAGGCTTCCGGCTCGGCGGCGTCAACGATCCGCTCAACGCGACCTTGTGCACGCCCGAGGACGAAGCCATTTTCGGCGGGTTCCAAAGCTACGAGGACGAGACCTTGTGGAACTACGAGGTTGGCGTGAAATCGAGCTTCGACAACGGCATCCGCCTGAACGCGGCCGTGTTCCACGCCGACATCGAGGACCTGCAGGTCACGCTGGATGCGGGTTCCTGCTCGTCGCGCATTTCGTTCAACGTCCCGAAGGCCCACACGACGGGCGTCGAGCTCGAGTTCGCGGCGCGGCCGATGGAGAACCTCGACCTGTCGCTTTCGGGCAGCTTCATCGAAGCCGAGTTCGATTCGACGGTGATCGCCCCCAGCACCGGCGAGGTGCTCGGTGGCGTGCAGGACGGCAACCGGCTGGCCTCCGTACCGGAGACGCAGTTCTCCGCGAGCGGCAGCTACTACCTGCCGTTCACCGGACCGGGCGATTCCGAGCCCTTCGTCTCGCTGACCTTCCAGCACGTGGGTGACCGCTACACGCAGCCGAGCGACCAGGTGGCGGGCGCCGGCGTCTTCGTCTCGGGCTTGCCGTACGGCGGTGCCACCGGCAATGAAGCGACGGTCGTGGATCTCGAGCTCGACGCTTACGAAATCCTGAACTTCAGCACCGGGCTCGCGGGCGAAAACTGGGAAGCCGTGCTCTACGTCAACAACGTGACGGACGAGAATGCCCAGCTTTCGTTCGACCGCGAACGCGGCGGCCGCGCCCGCCTGGCTTACCGGGTGAACCAGCCGCGGACTTACGGCATCACGTTCCGCATGAGCTATTGAGCTGACGGGGTGCGCCTGCAGGGGGATTTCCCTGCAGGCGGCCCGTCTGTTGGGGTGGGGGCGGTGAGCCGCCCCGCTTTAACCGGTTGCGGCACAGGCCGCGCGGCCGGCCTCACCCTCGAGTCGTGAGTATGGCGAGTACAGGTGCACCGTGCTCCAAAGCTGCGCTGCATTCGATTCGGTGACATCCGCCGCGCGTTGCCCGAACGGCTCGACGATATAACGGCCGTCCACCTGCGACCATGACCAGAGCTCGGAGCCGCGCACCGTGTGTGCTCTCGCCATGGCCGACTCCAGGCTGGCCCGGGCGCGCAGCAGGGCGGTGCACGCGGATGCGTCGAGGTCGCTGCGCTCGAGCTGGCGAGCGATGCCCGCTGCCAGCAGTGCCTGCTGCCACGACCAGATCACCGTTCCGTGATAGCGATCGCGGCCGAACGCCGGTTCCAGCTCATCGGCGGCGTAGGCGGGGTTGGCGACGACCGGCCCGACGCCGGTCATGAGGCCGGCGGGGAACGGTCGCATGAGCGTGGTGACGACGTGCTCGACCCGCTCCGGCGGCAGCTCGGAAAACAGCAGCGAGAAGGCTTCGTCGGAGTTCAGGATCGGTATCGGGGCGCCCGTTTCATCCAGGGCGACGGCATGGAAGCTCACCGGATCGTCTCGGAGCGTCGCCAGCGCCGGCGCCGCCTGCACTCCGATCCGCTGCGCATACCGCGCGACTTCGTGACGGGCGGCGTTCGCCGGCAGCCTGGCGACGAACAGCGGGGGCGCCTTTTGCGCCCAGGTGACGGCGAATGAACCTGCTTTAGCGATATCGGCCTGCGCGTCCCTGTCGAAGTAGTCCTCGAGGATGCCGCTTGTGTAAAAGCGCCGGATGGCGGCGAGCGCCGCCGGCACGAGCACGCCGTTGACGTCATAGGGAAACCGCCCGCCCCCGAGCCCGGCATCGCTGTCCCTCCAGTTGCCGGCCACCTGCCCCGGCTTCAGGGCCACCAGGTTCCGCCATTCCGGGTTGCGCGCGAAAGCGGAAGCGGCACCGACCACGAAGCGGAAGTTGCGGGCCAGCAGGGCGCCATAAGCCTCGCCGGATGACGTCTCGTGCGCGAGAAAATCCGCGGCGCGCGCGACGCCTGCAGGCGTATCGAGCAGGTAGCCGGCGGCGACGATCGGGAGCAGGAAATCGTCGTCGATCATCTTGTAGTCGTAGATCGGCTCTGCGCTTGCGGCATCCTCGCGCGCAAGGTGACGCAACACGGCGTATTCGCCGATATCCTCTTCGTGAGCGACTTCGCCCGCGCCGTCCAGGCGCTCGAGCACGGCGGCGAGCCCGGCTTCCACCGGCCGCGGCTGCAGTGCCGGCATCAGGAGCTGGAGCGACATCAGCGTGTCGCGCCCGAAATAGGTGTTGAATCGCCAGGAGCCGGCGAGCAGCTTTTCCTCGTAGCTCAGGAACGCCAGTATCTGCCGCAGCCGCGGATCGGGCTTCGCCGCCGAATTCAGGAGCTTGCTCTCGGGTATGGGCACGAGCGGCTCGTCGCCGCTGAGCCCGGTGACGCGCAGGCGCAGCTTGTCGTCACCGTCCGGCAGGAATACGACCGGCCGGCCGTTGCCGCCGGCAAGCGTGCCCTCCAGCACCTCGATGGACAGGTAGTATCCCGGCGCGCCATCCAGCCGTGGCCGTTGCCACACGACCGTATCGTCCGTGAGCCGCGGCGCGGTCAGGACTTCCGGAGGGGTGAGGCCGGTGTAGCCGTAGTCGCGAATGACGCGAACATTGCTCAAAATCGCGTGCCGGATCGTGATCGGCGAGCCGGTCGCGCCGAGCTCCGCCGCAACGCCGCGCAGGATGCCTCCCTGCAGCTCGCGCTGCGCGGGCGCGATGTCGGTATCCGGCAGCCATTTGAGCGACCCGGGCAAGGCATCGAACCATACGGCGGCGCCGCTGTTGCCGGCCGGGAAGGCGAATACGAGCCGCGGCAGCGCTCCCGAGGTGAGCACGACGTGCGCCGCGACCTCCCCTTTGCGGAAGAACTCGTTCCGGACCCGTCCCTCCGTAACCGAGAAGCGCAGCGGAACGGATTCCTTGCCGTCCGATGCCGGTGCCGCCGCGGGATGCACGAGCAGGACAAGAGCCAGGCCAAGGGAGAGTACCCGACGAAAGGGCCACACGGGTCCCGAAAACCACGCCGACGTCATCGCCCTGGAGCCCGTCCGCGCCAGGTGAGCCGGGCCAGGTCCAGGTCGAGGAGGGAGATCGCGAGAAACGCTTCGATATGCGCGGGCGAACGCCTCAACCAGCGCACGAAGGCCGCCCGGGTGCCGCGGTCGGCCCGCCCCTCTCTCATCGCGAGGAACCAGGCGGCGGCCTGCTCGGATACGGGCAGTGTCGGCTCGATGAGATCGCGGTCCATGAGCGTGCCGCCTCGGGAGGAAGCCCGGCCTTCGCGGCCGAAGGCGCAGGGTTCGCGGAATGCCGGCGTGGGAGAGCCGGGGGCTCGCGCCCCGGCTCCCCCGACCGTCGCTCAGAACTCGTAGCCGACGCTCAGCTGGAACGTCCGCGGCATGATGTAGCGGCCGTTCGGCGCCAGGATCGTGCGCGGGTCGCTCTCGGTCAGCGCATCTTCGTCCGTGAGGTTGTCCGCGGCGAGCTGCACGACGAACGCGTCGTTGATCCGCAGGATGACCCCGAGGTCGATCGTCTCGTAGCCCTCGAGGACGTTGACGTTCTGCGCTTCGCCGTAGCGGTCGTCCACCGCGCTCAGCGTGCCGTACACGGTGCCGTAGGTGTCGTAGCCGAAGACGTCGCCGAGATCGAAGTTGTAGCTCGGCGTCAGGCGTAGCTGCCAGCCGGGCTGCCGCTCCGTTTCCTTGCCGTCAACGCCGGGTTCCGGGTCGTCCCCGCTGATGACGTTGATCTCCGAATCGAGGAGCGTCGCATTCAGCGATACCGAGAACCCGGTGTCGGTCTCCCAGACGGCGTCCAGCTCGACGCCCATGGATTCCTGGGTCGTGAGGAGGGCATCTCCGCCGAACTCGAAGGTGACGACGCGCGGATCGACGTCGGTGTAGAAGCCGGTCGCATACAGGCTGACGTAATCCGTCACCCATTTGAAGCCGAGCTCGTACTGGTTGATCTTCTGGATCAGGTCGTTGCCGCTCGCGAGGGCGGCGCGGCCGTCACGATAGGTGTCGAACTGGGGCCACAGTTGACCCTGGTTGATGCGGCCGAAAACGCCCATCGAGTCGTTCAGCGTGTAGTTGAGGGCCGCCGTCCACGCAACCTCCGACTCGTCGGTCGACGTGCCGAAGTCGACGTCGCCGTCACGGCCGTCGTCGATCGTGTAGTCGATCTGGTAGTTCTCGTAACGTACACCGACGTCCGCCCGCAGCTCGTCGGTGATGTCGAAGGTCGTAGCCGCGTAGAGTGCGTTCGACGTGGCATCGCCGCTGCCGTCGATGTCGAAGTTGTTGTTGCCGCAACTGTCGATGGCCGGGTCGTTGCAGGCGATGCCCGTCACCATCTCGCCGCCGTGCTGCACGACCTCCCACTTCACGTTACCCAGCGACCAGAGGTCGTCGCTCGAGGTGTTGGACGTGTAGAAGCCGAACGTCGCCGTGCCCCAGTCGAAGGTGTTGGTCAGGCTGATGTCGTTCGTGAATGCTTCGACGTCTTTGCGCACCTCCCAGGCACCGAACTTCTGCAGGAACTCGTTGGGGCCGATCGCGCGTCCGCTGACGGCGCCGGTGATCGGGCCGATAACGTCGGCGGGCGCCATCGCACTGACCTGCACGGCGCCGCCGTCGGGCACGAGGCCGATGGTGTCGGCATCGCCCTTGGTGAGGCTGAAGCGGTCGGTGAGCTGCCACTCGCCGGCGATATCCAGCACGACGGAGCCGCCCGTCATGCTGCCGCGCCAGCCGCGGCCCTCGGCCAGGTCGAGGGTCTTGATCGTCGGGTTGGGAGCCAGCGAATCGCCGCCGTTGGGAAGCGCGGCGCTGCTGTTGTCCGTCATGATCCGGCGGAACCGGTTCATCGCGCCCAGCTGGTTGTACTCGGCGTCCACTCCCGGCACGTTGAGCGCCACAGGCAGGTACCACTGCCCGTAGTCGTCCGTCTGCCGGTGGAAGACGTTGATCGTGCCGTTGTCCAGCTCCTTGGTGAGATTGATCGTGAACTGGTTGCCTTCGTCCGAGTTGTAGCCGGCGTCCCGTATCCCGGGTGAGCTCGAGATGTAGCCGCCGATCATGTAGTAGAAGCCGTCGGAGATCGGCCCGCTCACGTAGCCGTCGAAGCGCCTGAGCTCATAGTCCGAGGTGGTGTACTTGACCAGGCCTTGCGTGTCTTCGCCGCCCTCGCGCAGGATGAAGTTCGTGGTCAGGCCGGGCTGCCCGCTGGAGAACACGGGAGCGGGGCCGCCGCGCAGGGCTTCGACCCGGAGCACGGTCTCGTCGATGCGGAACATGGTCGTGTTCTCGAGGAAGGCCAGGGTGGAGATCGGGTAGAGCGGCGCCCCGTTCACCTGCACGGTGAGGTACGGCGCGTCGCCGCCCCCCGGGAAGCCGCGCACCATGACGTTGGCGCCGGCCACGCCGCCCGAGCTTTCGGACCAGACGCCGGGCACCAGCTTCAGGAGGTCGGCGGTGCTCTGCGGCGAGAACTTCGTGATGTCCTCGTCGCTCATGGTCGTGATCGCGAAGCTCGCGTCGAACTTGAGGAGCTCCGCGCCGGCGGCGGTGCCCGTTACGATGATCTGCTCGAGCCCCTCGTCCGGCTGAGGCCCTTCTTCCTCCTGCGCCTGTGCCGTCAGCGACGCGAGCAGGATGCTCGCGAGCGCCGCCAGGAAACGCGTCCCCGCGGACACGCCGCGGGCCGTCGACATGCTTTTCGATGACATTGGAACCTCCCCCTGGGATGGCCAGGCCGGGCGCCACTGGCCCGCGGCGCGCGGCACGAAATTACGCTTGCACCCCTTAGACGGACGAGCGCGACAAGTGGACCCCCCCGGCGCGTTGCGCGGGGGTTCGGCCGCAAGCGGTGATTTCCCTTGCGCGAGGATTTCTGGTATCACTCGACGCCACGGCGGCTGAACGGGAGAGTAGCTGTGCGGGGGGTCGAGCCGGAAGAAGAAGCGCTGCCGGAAAGAGGCTCGGACGTCGCGCAGTGGTATGACGAATATCACCTGCGCCTGCTGAACTTCCTGCGTTCGGGCCTCAAGGCCGACAGCGACGCCGAGGACGTGTCCCAGGAAGTCTACCTGCGGCTGCTGCGCATTCCCGAGGACCGGGTGGTGGAGCATCCGCGGGCTTACCTGTTCCGGGTCGCGGCCAACGTGATCAACGACTGGCGTGCCGGGCAGAAGGTGCTGGAGACGCGGCCCCCGGAGGAGCTGGACCGGTTTCCCGGCCCGGACGACAGTGCCGAAGAGTACGAGAAAACGAAGCGACTGGAGCGGATCGAACGGGCGCTGAACACCCTGCCGGCTCACTACCGCGCAACGATCGTCCTGAAGACGACCCACGGAATGACGTATGAAGAAATCGCCACACACCTCGGGGTTTCGGAGCGGATGGTGAAGCGTTACATCGTCAAGGCGTACGCGAGCCTGCGCGACCGGCTGGCTGCCGATGCCCCGCGCGGGGTCTGACCGGATACGCCTGGCGATGAGCAATGTCATAACCAAACCGGGCGTGCCCGTATCCGAACAGGCCGCCGCCTGGTACTTCGAGCTGGAGCACGGCCGGAATGATCGCGATACGCGCCGCCAGTTCGTGCGCTGGTTGAAGGGCTCGCCCCAGCACATCGATGCTTTCCTGGCGATAGCGGCCCTGGAGCAGGAGCTTGCCGGCCTGCCGGGCGGCCTGGAGGAGGCACTTGCGCTGGTCGACGACCCGGCAGGCGGCGCCGTTCCCATCGGCAGCGCAACCGCTGGCGCTCCCCCGCGCGCTGCCTCGCCACCGCGTCGCCGCGGCCACTGGCTGGCGGTGGCCGCTGCCGCCGCGGTCGCGGTTTTCGGTACCCTGTGGTTCCTGCCGCGCGACGAACCGCCGCCTGCCGTCGTGCACCGGACGGACTTCGGCGAGCAGCGCTCGCTCGCGCTGAACGACGGCTCGATCGTCATGCTCAACACGCGCACGGAAGTCGTCGTGCGCTACGCGCCGGCCGTACGCCAGGTCGAATTGCTTTCCGGCGAAGCGCTGTTCGACGTCGCCGCCGATCCCGCGCGACCCTTTGTCGTCGACACGGGCGCGGTGACGCTCGAAGTCCTCGGGACGAAGTTTTCCGTCTATCGAACCGCCGAAGCCACGCGCCTTGCCGTGGTCGAGGGCGTGGTACGCGTCGCGGCGCGGGGAGAGCCGGGGAACCCGGTGCTGGTGCACGCCGGGGAGGGCGCCGTGGCGAGCAGCGATGGTGCGATCCTCCGCGAGGCGGGAATCGACGTCGACAAGGCCACGGCCTGGACGGAGCGCCGCCTGGTATTCGAGGACGTGCCGCTTCAGGATGTCGTCTCCGAGTTCAACCGCTACAACCGCAGGCCGCTGCTCGTGCAGGACGCTCAGCTCGCGGAGCGCAGGATTACCTCGGTGTTCTTCGCCAATGACGTCAGCGCCCTCGTCGCGTTTCTCGAGCTCGAACCGGACGTCGAGGTGGACTACGGCGCCGACGCCATCCGGATCCACCGCAAACATTGACGGCGAGCCGGCGCAAGGCCATGCCGGGAGCAACGCGGGTCAAAGGCTGGATGGTGCTGGGCTGGCTGCTGGCCATCGCCCCGGCGCATGGCCAGGCCGAGCGGCTGTACGAAGTCTCGATTCCCGCGCAGCCGCTCGGCAGCGCGCTGCAGGTGCTGGCCCGGCAGGTCGAGCTGCAGGTCGTGTTCTTTTCGGGCGCAGCCGAGGGCCTCGAGGCACCGGCGCTTGCCGGCCGCTATTCCCGGGGGGAAGCCCTGGAGGCGATCCTCGCGGGAACGGGCCTGCGCTACGTGTTCCTGAACGAGAATTCCGTCGGGATCCAGCCGGCCCCGGTACCGGAGGAACGCCCGGCCGCCGCCCGCGCCGGAGAGTCGCTGCCGCCATCCTTCACCGCCACGTCCGAGAAGCCCGCCGAGGCGTTCGGCATGGATGAAATCGTGGTGACGGGCACCGCTTCCCGCGTGCGCACGAAGTTCGAGTCGAGCGTCGCCATCTCCACCTTCGACCGCGCCGACATCGCGCGCCTGGCGCCGTCCAGCACGGCGGATCTCATTTCGTCGGTTCCCGGGTTCTGGGTGGAATCCACGGCCGGTACGACGCAGGGCAACGTCTTCGCGCGCGGCATCGTGCAGGACGGGGGTTACCGCTACGTGGGCCTGGTCGAGGACGGACTACCGGTATACCCGGTGTTCGAACTGTCGTTCTACAACCCCGACCAGTTCATCCGCATAAGCGAGTCGACCGCACGCGTGGAGGTCGTGCGAGGCGGCACCGCGCCGATGTTCACCAGCGGCGCCGTCGGGGGGACCATCAACCTGATTAACGCCGCGCCGCCGGTCGTGCCGACGGTCCGCCTCAAAGCCGGCATCTCGGATTTCGGCACCCGGCTCGTGGATGGCCACTGGGGCGCGCCGTTGTCGGACGCGTGGCGCCTGTCCGCCGGTGGTTACCTGCGCCAGTCGGACGGCATCCGCGAACCGGGCTATCCCGCCGACCGCGGCGGGCAGTTCCGCGTGAATCTCCTGCGCGAGCTGGACGGCGGCGAGATCGATTTCTACGCCACGTACCTGGACGATCGTTCGCTCTTCGTCGTCCCGATTCCGTTACGGGGCGATCCATCGAACCCGGTCGCGGTCGACGGCAGCCCGGCCGGCGAGTACTCGCTGCACAGCAGCGACATCCGCGCCGCCGGCCTGCCGCCGAGCGCCGCCGAAGTGGGGCTCGAAGACGGTGACCTCGCCGACGGCATCCATCCGACGCTGCTGACGGTCGGTGCGAAGCTCAGCCGGCGCTGGCAGGCGGGTGTCTCCCTCAGGAGCCACACGCGTTATACCGACGGCGACGTGACCTTCGACGGCCTGTTCACCGGGGAGGTGCCGGTGAGCGGCACCGCGTTCGCCGCGGCGCGAGCCGTCCCGCCGGATTTCAGCTACCTCGCGACCGGCGAGGCCTTCGACCCGGCATTCCTGGTGCAAAACCACGGGCACTGGGCGGTGGCGAAGCGGTTCCGGGCGTTGCAGAACGATTCGCGCGTGACGTTTTCGACCGACGCTCACGACCTGAGCATCGGCGTCTACGCCGCAGACTACTCCATGGCCGATCGCTGGAGCCTCGGCAACCTGTTGCTGACCGACGTCAGTGATCGTCCCGAGCGGCTGTTCCTGCCGGGCGTGACCGATATCGCGGGCTTCACCCGCTATTCTTTCCTGAACCTGCGTGCCGACTACGACGCACGCGCGTGGGCGCTGTACGCCGCCGACGAATGGTCGGTGAACGAACGCCTGCGGCTGGATTTCGGCTTGCGCTACGACGTCGAGGACGTGCACGCCGCGATCAGCAACGGCGTTGGCGAGGTGGATCTCGACGGCAATCCGGCGACGCCCTGGGACCGGGCCGCGCTCGCCGGGCCCGACCGGCGCGTCGTGGATGCGGATTTCGATCACCTGGGCTGGTCGGCCGGCTTCAATTTCGGCCTGGACGACGGGCGGGCCTTGTTCGGCCATTTCACACGCTCGGCGAAGCTGCCGCACTTCGACGACATCCGGAACGGCATCCGTACCAAGGACCGCGTCACGAACGCCGAGTTGGGGTACAAGGTGTCGCTCGACGAGCTGGCCCTGTTCCTGACCGCTTACCGGACGGACTTCGACAACGTGCCGTTTACCGATATCCTCGTCGACGGCTCCACCGTCGTCCGCCGCGCCCAGACGCGGACCTTCGGGCTGGAGCTCGAAGGCATTTACGAACCGGTGGAGACGGTGGCGGTGCAGTTCTCGGTGACCCTGCAGGATCCCGAATATCGCGGCTTTACCGGCACCTCCGTCGACAACTCCGGCAACGCCGTGCGCCGCATTCCGCAGTCGATGATCCGCCTGGTGCCGTCGGTGGCGTTTGCGGCAGGGCGCGGCAGCGCATTCGTTTCGCTCGCGCATTACGGCCGACGCTACGCCAACGACGAAAACACGATCCGCTTGCCCGCATACCTGAAGCTCGATGCCGGGGTGGCATACTCGTTCAACGACTCATGGAGCGCGCAGCTCAACGTGGACAACCTGTCGAACGAAGTGGGACTCACCGAAGGCAACCCGCGTACCGACGTGGGCGCCGGCGGTCTCGGCCAACTCTACAATGCCCGCGCGCTGTTCGGCCGCTCGCTTGTGCTGGCGGTGCGCTATGACTTCCATCCGGGATAAGCGATGAGCTTGTGCGCCGGTACGATCGCTTGCACGCCTGCTACCGGCAGACGCGCCCCTGGCCGGCAGCGCCCAGTCGGCCGGGTAGCGGCGGCCGCGGTGGCCATGCTCATCGCCGGCGGCTGCGGCGGCGAGGGGGATGGCAAGCCGACGCTGACGTGGTACATCAACCCCGATCCGGCGCCGCCGCCGGGCTTCGAAGGCACCTTCGGCCAGCCCGGCATCGCCGAGCGGTGCAGCACCGACGCTTACACCATCGCGACTGCCCAGCTCCCGACCAGCGCCTCCGAGCAGCGCATCCAGCTCGCCCGCCGGCTCGCGGCCAGGGACAGCTCCATCGACCTGGTCAGCCTCGATCCCGTGTTCACCGCCGAGTTCGCCGATGCCGGTTTCCTCGCGCCGATTCCGCCCGACCGCCAGCGGGCATTTACCGAAGGTGTGTTGCAGGGCGCTATCGCGGGTGCGACCTGGGAAGGAAAGCTCGCGGTGGTGCCGCTGTGGGCGAACACACAGATCCTTTGGTACCGCAAGTCGTTCGCGGAACGGGCGGGGCTGGATATGGAGCGGCCGGTCACCTGGGACGAGATCATCGAAGCGGCGTCCGCGCACGGCGGCAAAGTCGGCGTGCAGGCGAACAAGTACGAGGGCTACGTCGTCTGGATCAATGCGCTGATCAAGGGTGCCGGCGGTGAGATCGTCACCGGCGCCGCGGCAGGCGACGATGCCGATATTCACCTCGCTTCCGAAGCGGCCGTCGAGGCTGCCCGGATCGTGCACAAGCTCGCGGCCTCGCCGGCCGCACAAGCCGACCTCTCGGTGTCGAACGAAGGCACCGTGTTGGGGCCGTTCGCGGACGAGAGCGGCTTCCAGGTCAATTGGACCTTCGTTTACACGCACTACCCGGCGGGGAGCGCCGTCCGCGACGATCTCGGCTGGGCGCGCTACCCGCGCACCGTGGCGGCGCGACCGTCGCGGCCGCCGATCGGCGGCATCAACATCGGCATCGGTGCCTCGACCCGCTATCCCGAATACGCGCTCGAGGCGATCGCCTGCATCACCTCGCTCGGGAACCAGGTTCGCTTTGCCGTCGAGACGGGCCAGATGCCGGCGCGCGAAGCCGCCTACGACGCGCCGGGCCTGACCAGTCGCTTCCCGGCGGAGTTGCTCGCCCTGTACCGCGACAGCATTCGTGAGGCCGGGCCCCGACCGGCGACACCGTACTGGGCAACGATCGTGAACGCGATCCTGTCGCGCTGGCATCCACCTCGCTCGGTCGACCCCGCAACGACGCCCGAGCGGTCCGACGAGTTCGTCCGCAGCGTGCTGCGCGGCGATTCATTGACCTAGTGTCCTGTCCCGTGAATAAATGCACTATTTCGCTGCGTCTTTTTGCCTCTGGCGGCGTTGCGACTCCTCCCAATAGCGGTGCTATCACTCGTCGTTGCGCCTTGCCAGACGCAATAATCCGCGACCGAACCAGCACATTTATTCACGGGACAGGACACTAGTGCCTGCCGCCCCGTCCATCCGGCTCTCCGATCGCGCCCGGGCCGAAAATCGCCTGGGATGGCAGCTCGTGTTGCCGGCCGTCGCCATGATGCTCCTCGTGACGGCGTACCCGATGCTGCGGGCGCTCTACCTGTCCCTGTTCCGCTACCGCCTGACGGCCCCGGACGACCGTGAGTTCGCGGGGCTCGGGAATTACGTGACAGTGCTGACCGACCCCCTGTGGTGGACGGACGTCGGCAATACGCTCTTCATCATGGTCGTGACCGTTGCCGTCGAGCTCGCGATCGGTTTCGTCTTTGCCATGGTGATGCATCGCATCGTCTTCGCACGCGGCATTATTCGCACCTCGATCCTCATCCCCTACGGGATCATTACCGTGGTGTCGGCGTTCGCGTGGCAGTTTGCTTTCAGCCTCAACAACGGCTTCGTGAACTCGTGGCTGCCGTTCGTCGCCCAGGATTTCAACTGGTTCGGAGCCAAATGGCCGGCAATGTTCGCGATCTGCATATCGGAAATATGGAAGACGACACCATTCATGTCGCTGCTCCTGCTGGCGGGGCTCGCCCAGGTTCCCCAGGACGCGCTCGAGGCTGCCAGGGTGGACGGGGCGACCAAGTGGCAGCGATTCTGGAAGGTCATCGTGCCGAACATGCGCGGCGCGATCATGGTCGCGGTCCTGTTCCGCGCACTCGACGCATTCCGCATCTTCGACAACATCTACATCATGACGCGCGGCGCACAGGAGACGGAATCGCTGTCGTTCCTGACTTACCGCCAGGTCATTGAGCAGTTCGAGCTGGGAATGGGGTCGGCACTCTCCGTCCTCCTGTTCCTGTCGGTTCTGCTCATCGCCTGGCTGCTCGTGAAGCTCTTCCGGGTAGACCTCGCGGCAGCGCGGAGAGAGGCGTAGATGAAACGGTTCGGCCCTGCAAGCGCCTTCGGCTTCGTCATCATCCTAGGGTGGTGCCTGCTGCCGGTTCTCTGGATCATCATGCTGTCGTTGAAGCCGTCTTACGAGACGCAGGCGGGCAGCCCGCATTTCTTCCCGCGCGACTGGACGCTGCAAAACTACGTCGACGTCATGCATCTCGACCTGTTCCGGCGCGCCCTCGTCAACTCCTTCGGCATCTCGCTCATCGCGACGGTGCTGAGCGTCATGATCGCCACATTGTGTGCGTATGCGATCGCCCGGCTGGACTTCGGGGGCAAACGCTTCGTGCTCGGCGTCGCGCTCGCCATCGCCATGTTCCCGGTCGTTTCGCTCGTCGGGCCATTGTTCCAGATGTGGACCACCTTCGGGCTGTTCGATACGTGGCCCGGCCTGATCATTCCCTACATGTCGTTCACGCTGCCGATGGCGATCTGGACACTCGCGACCTACTTCCGGGAAATCCCCTGGGAGATGGAACAGGCCGCCCAGGTGGACGGTGCCACGCCATGGCAGGCATTCCGCAAGGTAATCGTGCCGCTGGCGGCGCCCGGCGTGTTCACCGCGGCGATTCTCACCTTTTTCATGGCCTGGAACGATTTCGTGTTCGGCATCTCGCTGACGTCCACGGAAGCGGCGCGGCCGGTGCCGGCGGCGCTGGCGTTCTTCGTCGGACCGGACCAGTTCAATCCGCCGGTAGCGACGCTGTCGGCAGCGGCCGTGGTGGTCACGATTCCGGTCGTGGTGCTCGTCCTGCTGTTCCAGCGCAGGATCGTCGCCGGGCTCACCTCGGGCGCTGTCAAGGGCTGATCCGCGGAAACATTCGGGCTAACGAGGAAGACACATGGCATCCATCACGCTGCGGAACATCGTCAAGCGCTACGACGACGGGTTCGAGGCGGTCACCGGCGTGGACCTGGATATCGCCGACGGCGAGTTCATGATCCTCGTGGGACCGTCCGGCTGCGGCAAGTCGACGTTGCTCAGGATGATCGTGGGGCTGGAGGACGTCACGTCCGGCGACGTGTTGATCGACGGCGAACGCGTGAATGAGCAGCCGCCGCGCAAGCGTAACCTGTCGATGGTGTTCCAGAACTACGCGCTGTATCCCCACCTGACCGTGTTCGAGAACATTGCTTTCCCGCTGCGCTTGTCGAAAGCGCTCGATGAAGCCGCCATTCGGGCAAAGGTGAGGGCTGCCGCCGACACCCTGGAGCTCGGCGAGCAGCTCGAGCGCAAGCCTGCACACCTGTCCGGCGGCCAGCGGCAGCGCGTGGCGATGGGCCGCGCCATCGTACGCGATGCAAGGGCGTTTTTGTTCGACGAGCCGTTGTCCAACCTGGACGCCCGCTTGCGCGGGCAGATGCGCACCGAAATTGCCCGCCTGCAGCGGCGGCTCGGCATCACGACCGTCTACGTGACCCACGACCAGACCGAGGCGATGACCCTGGGCGACCGTGTGGCAGTGCTGCGGCGGGGAGAACTGCAGCAGGTGGCATCGCCGCGGGAGCTGTACAACCAGCCGGTCAACATGTTTGTCGCGGGCTTCATCGGCTCGCCGCCGATGAACTTCATCCCCGGGGAGGTCGACGGGAGAGAGCTGCGGTTCCCGTTCGCAACGGTCGCCCTCGATGAAGCCCGGGCAGCCGCCGTCGCCGGCAGGTCGCTGGTGATGGCGGGAATACGGCCAGGCGACTTCGAAGACGCGTCCCTGGTCGATGCCGAACGGCGCATGGCCGGAGCGATCTTCGACCCAGTGGTCGACGTCACGGAGTGGCTCGGCAACGAGCAGTACGCCTACGTTCCCTACGAAGCGCCGCCCGATGTTGCCGAGCGCCTCAAGGCACTCGCCCGGGAGCTGGACAGCGATGCGCTGCGCACGCAGCTCGTGGTCTCGCTCGACCCGCAGAGCCGGGTGCGGGAAGGGGAAAACGCCTTGCTGTGGCTGGACACGTCCCGCCTGCACCTGTTCGACCTCGAAACCGGCCAGAACCTCCTGCTGCCGGCCTGAAGCAGCGGCAAGCATGCGGGCGGGTCGCCTCCTGGTCGCCGCATGGCGGGCTCCTGCAAGTCACAAGCGGTAATTTGTGCGATATTCGCCGCTCGATACGGACGATCGGCGTAACCGACGAAACCCATGCTCCGACAAATCGTGCTCCGCGACCCCACTGCGGCGCAATGGCTCCGCTTCACGGAGCCTCTGGAAATCCTGGTCGCCAGGAGCGTCGTTGACGTGCCCGGTGTCATTGCCGAAGCCGAGCATCGGGCGTGCTCCGACGGCCTCTTCGCGGCCGGCTTCGTGACCTACGAGGCCTCACCGGCATTCGACGCCGCGCTGGCGGCGCACCCTGCGGGCGTGCTGCCGCCCGCCTGCTTCGGCCTGTTCGCGCCGCCCGCGAACGTCGAGCGGCTGGAGGAACCCGCCACGGCGGCGGCCCCCGTTGACTGGCACATGCCGGTCGGGCGCGACGAGTACGGCCGCGCGATCGCCGCTATCAGGGAACAGATCGCCCTCGGCAATACCTACCAGGTGAACTTCACTGTACGCCAGCATGCGCGGCGCATCGAGGATCCCTGGGGTCTCTTCTTGAGCATCGCCGGGGACGCGCCGTATGCCGCTTACATCGACTGTGGCGAACACACCATCGTGTCGGCGTCGCCGGAACTCTTCTTCGATCTCGACGGTGACCGGCTGACCTGCAGGCCCATGAAAGGGACCGCGCCACGCGGCCTGACCCTGGAAGCAGACCATGCACAGCGCGATGCATTGCGGGCCTCGGAGAAAAACCGCGCCGAGAACGTCATGATCGCGGACATGCTGCGCAACGACATGGGACGCGTCGCGCTACCCGGCACCGTCGCGCCGGCCGCGATGTTCGAAATCGAGAAATACCCGACGGTCTGGCAGCTCACATCTACCATTACAGCATCCACGGAAGCATCCGTATCGGATGTATTCGCGGTCCTGTTCCCCTGCGCATCGGTGACGGGGGCGCCCAAGGTCGCGAGCATGCGGCTCATTGCCGCGCTCGAAGATTCACCGCGCGAGATTTACACCGGCGCGATCGGCTTCATGGCGCCCGCACGCAAAGCTCGCTTCAGCGTTGCGATCCGCACGGCCTGGGTCGACCGGCGCACCGGGCAGAGCACCTACGGCACCGGCGGCGGGATCGTGTGGGACTCGGAGGCACAAGCCGAGTACGCCGAATGCCTCGACAAGTCCAAGGTGCTGTCGAGCGGCCTTCGCCGCCGCGACTTCAGCTTGCTCGAAAGCCTGCTGTGGACGCCCGACGCAGGCTGGTTCCTGAAGGAGGAGCATCTCTCGCGTATGGGTGATTCGGCCGTGTATTTCGAGTTCCCGTTCGACCGCGGCCTCGCTGCCGACGAGCTCGACCGGCTCGCCGCCGAACTTCCCGACCAGCCTTCAAAGGTCAGGATGTTGCTGAGCAGGGACGGGGCGGTAACGCTCTCGCACACGCCGTTGGACAAAGCAACGGACCGGACGATCCTGCGACTCGCGCTTGCCCGGCAACCCGTCGATACGGACGATCCGTTCCTGTATCACAAGACCACGGAGCGCAGCATCTTCGAGGAGATGCGCCGGGACGCCGGCGAGTGCGATGACGTGCTGCTGTGGAACCGGGAAAACGAGATCACGGAAGCAACCATCGCCAACGTGGTCGTGCGCCTGCGCGGGCGCCTCTTGACGCCGCCGGTCGAGTGCGGGCTGTTGCCGGGCACATTCCGGGCACGACTCCTGGCCGAAGGGAAGATCCAGGAGGCCAGGCTCCCTCTCGAGACCCTGGACGACGCGGAGGAAATCTTCCTGGTGAATTCCGTGCGCGGCTGGATGCCCTGCCGCCTCGTGCCGGGTCAGGCCGGGGCCGCGCTCACTGCCGGAAGATCCACAGCAGCAGGGTGACCAGCGCGCTCACCAGGATCATCGTGGTGATCGGCACGAAGATCTTCAGGCCCGGCTTGTCGATCACGATGTCGCCCGGCAGGCGCCCCAGCGGGAGCTGGCTGAGCCATGGCCAGAGCAGCCCGGCAAGCAGTACGGCCAGCCCGATGACGATCAGCGCGCGCTGCATGGTCCCATACGATTACTTGCGCGCGTAGTGATCCTCGAGGACCTGCGCGACGCAGGCGGTGAGCCGCTTGCCGGTGGCAATGTGGAGAAACTCGTTCGGGCCGTGCGCGTTCGCGTTCGGCCCCAAAAGCCCCGTGACCAGGAACTGCGCCTCCGGGAATTTTTCACCCAGCATGCCCATGAACGGGATGCTGCCGCCGGTGCCCATGTACATGGACGGCTCGCCGAAGAACGCCTCCGAGGCTTTCTGCATCGAAGACTCCAGCCAGCCGGCCACTGCCGGCGCGTTCCAGCCGCCCATCGTGGAATCGGCGTGGAAGCGCACCTGCGCAAACGGCGGCGGGTCGGCTTCCAGCCTCCGCTTGACCGCCGCCGCCGCGGCTTGCGGATCGGTGGTCGGCGGCAGGCGGAACGACAGTTTGAGCGTGGTGCGCGGCAGCAGCACGTTGCCCGCGTTGACGACGGCGGGCAGCCCGTCGGCGCCGGTGACGCTGAGGGTGGGGCGCCACGTATTCGCGAGCAGGAGCTCGAGCGGTTCTTCGTCGGGAGTCGCATCCCGGTCGACCCAGGGAAACTTGCGCCACACGGAATCGCCGAGCACATCCGCCGCCAGCCGCGCCTGTTCCAGGCGCTGCTCCGGCACCTCCCCGTACAGTTCTTCCTCCAGGATCCTGCCGCTGGCTTCGTCCTCGATGCGGCTCAACAGGCTTCGCAGCACGCGAAAGCTGGACGGCACCACGCCGCTCGCGCTGCCCGAGTGCACGCCTTCGGTAAGCACTTCGACGGTCAGCGTGCCGACCAGGTTGCCGCGCAGTGAGGTCGTGCACCAGAGCTGGTCGTAGTTGCCGCATTCCGCGTCGAGGCAGACCACGAGGCTCGGGGAACCGATGCGCTCTTCCAACGCCTCGATGTAGTGCGGCAGGTCGAAGCTGCCGGACTCCTCACAACCCTCGATGATGATGACGCAGCGTGCATGCGGAATACCCTGTTCCCGGAGCGCGCGAATCGCGGTAAGCGAGCCGAACACGGCATAGCCGTCGTCGGCGCCGCCGCGGCCGTACAGCTTGCCGTCGCGGAGCACGGGCTTCCAGGGGTCGAGCCCTTCCGCCCAGCCGCTGAATTCCGGCTGCTTGTCGTAGTGGCCGTAGAGCAGGACGACGTCGTCGGAGTCGCCCGGGACCTCGATGAACAGGAGCGGCGTACGATTCTCGAGCCGCACGATCTCGACCGACATGCCGTCGATGGGCTGTTCCCGGCACCAGCCGGCAAGCAGTGCCGCGGCGCGCTCCATGTGCCCGTGCTTCGCCCAGTCCGGGTCGAACGCAGGTGACTTGTTGGGGATGCCGATATACTCGGAGATTGTCGGGATGATCGAGTCATCCCAGGTGCCGTTCACAAAATCCGCTGTCTTGCTCGTATCCATTCCGCCAGCCCGCTCCGTTGCGCCAGTTTCGAGCC
>CBFGSB010000040.1:0-19577 GCA_965651325.1 uncultured Chromatiales bacterium
TCCCCCGCTTTCCCCCGTAGGGCGTATGCGGTATTAGCTCGAGTTTCCCCGAGTTGTCCCCCACTACTGGGCAGATTCCTAAGTATTACTCACCCGTCCGCCACTCGTCGCCAGAGAGCAAGCTCTCCGCGTTACCGTTCGACTTGCATGTGTTAGGCATGCCGCCAGCGTTCAATCTGAGCCAGGATCAAACTCTTCAGTTTAAAGCTGTGAGCTTTGCACTTCAGAACGTGATTCCCGAAACCAAAGAATTACAGTTTTGGTTACTCACGTTTGATGTTGCCTTTCGGCAATCTCCAACGCGAGCACCCACACAAATTATCTGATTCGATTGTTAAAGAGCGATTCGAAGGCAGGGACGGCCGATTCAGGTCACGAACCGCCGACCCGGGACCCGGACCTTCGGCTCGAGGGAGCCGGTTTTCCGGCCCTGAATCGGGAATATCCCCACCCGCGAGCAGACCCACAATGATACACGAAAACAGGGTCGGCTTGCAGCCCTCAGGCTGAATTCCGGGCGCCTGTAGTCGTGTCTTCGGGGGTCTGGCTGAAGGACACCGTGCCTCCAGCGAGCGGGGCATTATAGCGGCCTTGGAGCCGCGGTCAACCTTTTTTCACGCCTTCTCGTGGGCGACTTCGAAAGCTCACGCAACGGCGTTCTCGTGGCTGTAAGTCCTCGTGGCCGCGCGCTTTTTTCAGAAGCCGATCCGTTACTAAAGGCCGCAGCAACGCGGAGCGCCTGCTCGCGAGCCCGCCATCCCCGGCCGCGTCAAAGCCGACCCTGCCGGACCAGCCCGGTAAAAACCTCCGTGACGCTCGCGACGTCTTCGCTCCCTCCTCGGGCTGAGACGGAGGCGAGGCCGTTTGCCGTATCGCAGGCGCCTCGCTGGGGGTGGCTGTTTGCCCTGTTGCGCGTCGGCTGCCGCGCCCGTCAGGTCAGCCGCACCCGCGCGAACTTGCGCTTCCCGACCTGGTAGACGTGGCTGGAGCCCGCGGACACCTCGCGCGCGCGATCCTCGACGCGCTCACCGTCGATCCGCACGGCGCCCTGGGCGATGAGGCGCATCGCCTCGGCGTTGCTGCCGACGAGCCCGGCCTCCTTCAGGAGCCGCGGCAGCCCGAGCCGGCCGCCGCTGCTTGCGACCGATCGCTCGGGGATGTCCGCTGGCATCGCGCCCTCCCGGAACCGCGCCACGAATTCCTGCTTTGCCGCGGCCGCGTCGCGCGTGCTGTGGAAGCGCGCGACGATCTCCTCCGCCAGTTCGAACTTCACGTCCCGCGGGTTGGCGCCATCCGCCACCGAGCGTTTCAAACCCGCGATTTCGGTGAGCGGCCGGAAGCTCAATACTTCGAAATACTTCCACATGAGTTCGTCGGAGATCGACATTACCTTGCCGAACATCTCGCCGGGAGGCTCCGTGATACCGATGTAGTTGTTGAGGGACTTCGACATCTTGTTGACGCCGTCCAGGCCTTCCAGCAGCGGGGTGGTGATCACGAGCTGTGGCTCCTGCCCGTAATGCTGCTGCAACTGGCGGCCGACGAGCAGGTTGAACTTCTGGTCGGTGCCGCCGAGCTCGACGTCCGCCTTCAGCGCCACGGAATCGTAGCCCTGCACCAGCGGGTACAACAGCTCGTGAATCGCGATCGGCTGGCCGCTCGTGTAGCGTTTGTGAAAGTCGTCACGTTCCAGCATGCGCGCCACGGTATGCTGTGCGGCGATCCGGATCAGGCCGGCCGCGTCGATCTTGGACATCCAGGTCGAATTGAACTCGACGCGAGTCCGCTCCGGGTCCAGGATCCTGAAGATCTGCGCCTCGTATGTTTTCGCGTTCTCCGCGATCTCTTCCCTGGTCAGCGGGGGGCGTGTCGCGTTCCGGCCGGACGGGTCGCCGATCATCCCTGTGAAATCGCCGATAAGGAACACGACCTCGTGGCCGTAAGACTGGAACTGCCGCATCTTGTTGATGAGCACCGTATGGCCAATGTGCAGGTCGGGCGCCGTGGGGTCGAAGCCTGCCTTGACCACGAGCGGTCGACCGCTTTGCAGCCGTAGTTCCAGCCCATTGGTCGGCAAGATTTCCTCGGTTCCGCGAGCGAGCTCTTCCAGTTGTTCTTTGTCGACGGTCATGTCGTTCGTGAGTTGCGATTCCCTGCGCGATGATAATGCAATTTGCGGATCGGGTATCTTCTCGCGGCCCTGCCCGGCATGCCGTAATTCCTGCTTTGACCTCCTCCCGGGTGCGCTGTAGAGTAGCCCGAACCACGTTCGGGGGACAGCAACGTTGAATGGATCGGCTAGTCGGCTGCTGCATGATTACAAGCATGCCGAAAGGACGAAGGGGCCCAGGACAAGGAAGCTGCGATGGTTCGCGGTCGGTCTGGGACTACCGCTCGTCGGCTTGATGCTGATCCTGTTCTTTCGTGACGATCCGAGTGCCAGCACACCCGCGCCCGACTACGAGCTTTCCGAGGTCGTGATCGAAGCGAATGCGCCCCTCCCCTACCTGCAGGGGGAGCTCGCACCGATCACGTTGGCGTCCGCGGCGCCCCTGCCCTTGATACAGGCGGTTCCGGAATACGACTTCCTGGAGCTCGAAATTCGCTCCGGCGACACCCTCGACAAGCTCTTCCGGAAGCACAACCTGGATCTCGGCAACCTGGCCGCCATCATCAAGCTCCCAGAGGCCGGCGAGTACCTGAAGATGCTGCGGCCGGGCGACGAGTTCCGGATCGAGCACGACGGCAGGCAGCTCATCAGTCTGTATCGCGATCTCGGCCTCACGCAGTCCCTGCGGGTTTCCCGGGGCGACTCCGGTTACATTGCCGAAATCATCGATCGGCCGATCGAAACGCAGAAGCGGCTTGCGTACGGCCGCATAGAATCCTCGCTGTTCGAGAGTGCCGCCGCGGCCGGCATGCCCGACAGGCTCATCATGAGTCTCGCCGGGATTTTCGCCTGGGACATCGATTTCGTGCTCGATATACGCAAGGGTGACGACTACTACATCCTGTACGAGGAGATTTACCAGGACGGCAAGTTCGTTACCGCCGGTGACATCGTCGCCGCCGAGTTCAACAACAACGGCCGCACGTTCCGGGCCGTGCGCTACGTGGACGCCGAAGGCCGCGCGGATTACTACACCCCCGAGGGCTTGAACATGCGCAAGGCCTTCATCCGCGCTCCCGTCGACTTTTCCCGGGTCAGCTCCTCCTTCAACCTGAATCGCCGGCACCCGGTGCTCAATACCATTCGCGCGCATCGCGGCGTTGATTACGCCGCGCCGAGCGGCACGCCGATCAAGGCGGCCGGCGACGGCAAGATCATCTTCCGCGGGCGCAAGGGCGGCTACGGCAACTGCGTGGTAATCCAGCACGGCGGCAACATCACGACGCTTTACGCTCACATGTCACGCTTCGCGAAATCCGCCGGCCTGAACGATCGCGTGCGTCAGGGTGACGTGATCGGTTACGTCGGCAGCACCGGCCTTGCAACCGGGGCGCACCTGCATTACGAGTACCGCTTGAACGGCGTGCACCGCAATCCCCGCACGGTCGAGCTGCCGCAGGCCGATCCGATCAAGGACGAGTACCGCGCGGATTTCCTCGCCAAGGCGGAACCCATTCTCGACGAGCTGCTGCAATACAAGAGAACCCAGGTCGCGTTAGCCCCGCCTGTTCATGAATCGCCGCGATGATTGCGCTAGATGAAGCAAGGGCGCGAGCGCATTTCATGAACAGGCGGAGCTGACCGCGGATTGAAGAGATCCCTCTACATTGGGCTCATGTCCGGCACCAGCATGGACGGCATCGACGCCGGGCTGTTCGCGATCGGCGAACGCCGTTGCAGGCTGGAAGCGGCCGAGAGTTCCGATTATCCCGCCGAGCTCCGGCAGGCGCTCTACACCGTCACTCGCGAACCCGGGACCTGCACCGTCGACGTGCTCGGGCACCTCGACCACTGGGTCGGCGAGTGTTTCCTGAAAGCGGCCGAGCGACTCATTGGCAAGAGCGGCGTCGAGCGGGAGCACGTGCGCGCGATAGGTAGTCATGGCCAGACCATTCGCCACCTGCCGCGGGCCGAGCGTCCGTTCACCCTGCAGATCGGCGATCCCAACCTCATCGCCGCCGGCACCGGCATCACCACGGTCGCGGATTTTCGCCGGCGCGATCTCGCGCTCGGCGGCGAAGGTGCGCCGCTCGCCTCCGGTTTCCATCGCGCCTACCTTGCGCACGCAAACGAGAATCGCGTGGTGCTCAACATCGGCGGCATCGCCAACATCACGGTGCTGCCGGCATACGGTGGCTCGGTGTCCGGCTTCGACACGGGGCCGGGCAACGGGCTGCTCGATGCCTGGATCGGGCACGCGAAGCAGGAGCCCTTCGACGCAGGCGGCGCTTGGGGCGCCAGCGGCGGGGTCGACCCGCAACTGCTGTCCCTGCTGCTCGCGGACCCGTATTTCGAGCTGGTACCGCCGAAAAGCACCGGGTTCGAGCACTTCAACCTGCGCTGGGTACAACAGGCGGTGGCGGAGCTGCCGGGCACCCCCGCCGCTGCCGATGTCCAGGCGACGCTCACGGCGTTGACCGCCCGCACCATCGCGGACGCCATCCGGCGCCACGCGCCGGCAACCGAGCGCGTGCTCGCCTGCGGCGGCGGCGTCCGCAACGACGCACTCATACGCAGCCTCGCCGCGGAGCTCGGGCAGGTTCGGCTCGAGACGACCGCCGCCGCCGGCGTCGATCCCGCGTGGGTCGAGGCGGCAACCTTCGCCTGGCTCGCCAAGCGCTGCCTGGATGGCAAACCCGGCAACCTGCCGGGCGTAACCGGCGCGTCCGCGGAAGCGGTGCTCGGCGCTGTCTACCGCTGAATACCTGCGAAAATTGCGGAATGCGTAACCATTCCGCTACGGGTAGCGGCGCTATAATCGTCGGTCTTGCAGGGCCGTTCGTTTCCCGGAATCACCGATCGTGGACGCTTCAGCGCCGCCAGTCATCGACCCCTATATCAACCGGGACTTGAGCCTGCTCGAGTTCAACCGGCGCGTGCTGGCGCAGGTGAGCGAACCCTCCGTGCCGATCCTGGAGCGCCTGCGGTTCCTGTGCATCTCCTCCACCAACCTGGACGAGTTCTTCGAGATTCGCGTGGCCGCGCTGAAGCAGCGGCTCGAGCTGGGTGCCCCGGCGCCGGGCCCGGACAAGCTCACGCCGCGGCAGCTCCTCGACGCCATCCGCGAACGCTCGTTGTCGCTGGTGCAGGAGCAATACCGGTTGCTGAACGACATGCTCCTGCCGGACCTGGAGCGCGAAGGCATCCGGTTCCTGCCGCGCGATCGCTGGACGCAGGCGCAACGGCGCTGGCTGAACGGCTATTTCGAGAACGAGATCGTGCCGGTGCTCACACCGCTGACGCTCGATCCGTCCCGACCATTCCCGCGCATGCTGAACAAGAGCCTGAACTTCGTCGTGCGGTTGAAGGGGCGAGACGCCTTCGGCCGCACGCGACACCGAGCCGTCGTGCAGGCACCGCGTTCGCTGCCGCGCGTCATCCGGGTGCCCGACGAGCATTGCGCGCCCGGGGACAACTACGTGCTGCTGTCCTCAGTGATTCACGCGCACGTCGCCGAGCTGTTCCCGGGACTGCAGGTCGAGGGCTGTTACCAGTTCCGCATCACGCGCAACAGCAATCTCTACGTCGACGACGAAGAAGTGGACGATCTCGTGCTCGCGCTGCAGGGCCAGCTCGAAGCCAGCCGCTATGGCGCCGCGGTCCGGCTGGAGGTCGGCAAGGACTGTCCCGAGGACCTCGCCGGGTTCCTGCTCGATCATTTCGAGCTGGAAGAGAACGATCTCTTCGTGGTGGACGGTCCGGTCAATCTCAACCGGCTCGCGGCCGTCTGCGACATGGCGCGGCGCCCGGACCTCTGCTACCCGCCGTTCACGCCCGGGCTCCCCGCCGCCCTGCGCGCTGAGGAGAATATCTTCGCGGTGCTGAAGCGCCAGAACGTGCTGCTGCACCACCCGTACCAGTCCTTCGCGCCGGTCATCGATTTCATCGCGCGCGCGGCCGCCGACCCCAACGTGCTCGCAATCAAGCAGACGCTCTATCGCACCGGCGCCGAATCCCCGTTCGTCGACCATCTCGTGAACGCCGCGCGTGCCGGCAAGGAAGTCACGGTCGTGGTCGAGCTCATGGCACGCTTCGACGAGGCCGCGAACATTTCCCTCGCGACCCGGCTGCAGGAGGCCGGCGCACACGTGGTTTACGGACTGGTGGGCTACAAGACGCACGCGAAGATGGCGCTGGTCGTGCGACGCGAGCACGGGAAGCTCATGCGTTATGTGCACCTCGGCACCGGCAACTACCACCCCGGCACCGCGCGCCTGTATACCGACTACGCTTTCATGAGCGCCAGCCGGCAGCTCGGGGAAGACGTGCACAAGGTGTTCATGCAGCTCACGAGCCTCACCGCGGCCCGCGACCTGAACCGTATCCTCACGGCGCCCTTCCTGCTCTTCGATGCGCTTCGCGAGCGCATAGAGCGCGAAGCGGAGCACGCGAGGCAGGGCCGTCCGGCCCGTATCGTCGTGAAGGTGAACGCGCTGACGGAGCCGCAGATCATCGACGCCCTGTACCGCGCATCGAGTGCCGGCGTGCAGGTCGACCTGATCGTCCGCGGCATCTGCTCGCTGCGGCCGGGCGTGCCCGGGCTGTCCGACAACATCAGGGTACGCTCGATCGTCGGCCGGTTCCTCGAGCACTCCCGGGTGTATTACTTCCAGAACGCCGGTGACGAGGAATTCTTCTGCTCCAGTGCGGACTGGATGGACCGCAACTTTTTCCGGCGTACGGAAGTCTGCTTCCCGGTTCGCCGCCGTGCGCTTCGCAGCCGGCTGCGGGAAGACCTCGAGCTCATGCTCGCCGACAACTGCCAGAGCTGGCAGCTCTCGGGTGACGGCAGCTATCGACGGCGCGAGCCGGAAGCTGCAGAGCCTGTTGCGGCGCAGGAGCGGCTGCTCGCTGAGCTGCAGGCCGCCGGCGAGCGCTGACGCCGGTACGCCGCCAAACCGGCCGCGCCACCGGCGGCCGGCGCGCACCTGACCGGGATCATCCGTACTGCAGCCCGATTCCGGCCCGCTGCAGGTAGTCGCGCTCGCGCGCGAGATCCGCACTCGTGAGTGGGTGCTCGTCGAGCCAGGAGGACGGAAACTGCAAGCGCACGCCATCCTCGCTCGCCGCGAGGCGCACCGAAGGCAGAGGCTCGGTACTGCGTCCGCGGTTCAGCAGCACGGCCAGGCGAAGCAGCAGTGCCAGGCGCAGCGCGGGCTCGTGCCACGCGGTCGGAAGCTGACGCGCGCCGCGCGCCTTGAGCTCGCGGCGCTGGTTCTCGATCAGGAACGCCAGCAGGAGCTGCTCGGAGCGCGGGAAACCCGGCATGTCGGCGTTTTCCACCACGTAGGCGCCGTGCCGCTGGTAGCCGTCGTGCGAAATGTCGAGCCCGACCTCGTGCAGCTCGGCACTCCACGCCAGTATCTGCTTCGCCAGCGGCGAGGAGAGCTGCCACGCGCCTTCGACCTGCGCCAGCAGGTCGCGCGCGGTCGTGGCCACCCGGCCGGCCTGGGCCAGGTCGACCGAATAGCGGCGGGCCATGGCCGCGACGCTGCGTTCGCGGGCGTCCTCGTGCTGCAGCCTCCCGAGCTGGTCGTACAGCAGGCCTTCGCGCAAGGCGCCTTCGGACACGCGCAGCCGCTCGACGCCGAGCCCCTCCAGTAGCTCCGCCAGGATGGCCAGGCCACCCGGCCACACGTCTCCCCGCCCCTCCGGCAAGCCCGGCAAGTCGAGGCTGGCAATGTCGCTGAACTCGAGGACGCGCTCAACCAGCCGCTCGACGGCCGCGCGGGTCAAATCCGAGGCGTCGTTGACTCCGAGCTCCCGCGCCGCCGCCGCCGTCGCGAGGATGGTGCCCGAGGTGCCGATTGCCTCGCGCCCGGGCGAATCCTGGAAAAACGCCTTCACCGGCGCGATTTCCAGCCGCGCGGCGAGGCGGGCATTCTTGAAGCGCCGCGCGCTGATCCGCCCGTCCGGGAAGTGCGCCTCGGTCATCGCGACGCAGCCGAGGTGCAGGCTTTCGAGCGAACGCGGCGTGGCGCCATTGCCCGCGATCAGCTCGGTGCTGCCGCCGCCGATATCCATCACCAGCCGCGGCCCGTCCCAGGGCGGCAGGGTATGCGTAACGCCGCTGTAGATCAGGCGCGCTTCCTCGATGCCGGAAATGACCTCGATGGGATGGCCCAGCACAGCCTCGGCCTGCCGGCGGAAGGCCTCGCTGTCCCGCGCCCGCCGCAGGGTGCTGGTACCGGCGGCGCGCACCGACGATGCGCGGATCTCGCCCAGCCGCTGGCCAAAGCGCGCGAGGCACTCGAGTGCCCGCTCCTTCGCCGCGCGCCCGAGATCGCCGCCGGGCTTCAGGCCTTCGGAAAGCCGGACCGTCTCCTTCAGGCGATCGATGATCGCGAGCTGGCCTGCGCGCAGCTCGCCCACGACCATGTGGAAACTGTTGGAACCGAGGTCGACGGCGGCGATGACTTCGCCGGCGACATCGGCCGCGGACTCAGACGCTGAACGAGGAGCCGCAGCCGCAGGTGGTGTTGGCATTGGGGTTGCGGATCACGAACTGGGCACCCTGCAGGTCTTCCTTGTAGTCGATTTCCGCGCCCATGAGGTATTGCACGCTCATGGGATCGATGAGCAGCGTGACACCCTGGTTCTCGACGCTGCTGTCGCCTTCCTCGACCTTCTCGTCGAAGGTAAAGCCGTACTGGAACCCCGAACAGCCGCCACCGGAAACGTACACCCGCAGCTTGAGGCCCGGGTTGTCCTCCTCCTGGATCAGTTCGTGCACCTTGCGCGCGGCCGCGTCCGTGAAGACCACCGGGGATTTGGGTAGGGGCATGTCGAATGACGACGTTTCAGCTTGCATCAGGACCTCACCTGCTTGATCGGGATGGCGGTCGGGGCTTGTGCGGAAGCCGCGTGATCCCGCCCGGTATCCATGCGATTCGTGCGCTCGAGCAACGAGGGCTGGCCACCCGGCTGGTGCACCAGCTTACCGTTTATTTCGGCGCCAATCGCCATTTCGATCAGATTGTAATACACGTTGCCAATGACCCGCGCGGTCGGGCCGAGTTCCACGCGCTGGCTCGCGACCACGTCGCCACGCACCAGGCCGTTCAGGAGCACGTTCGGCACGGTCACGCCCCCTTCGACGCTGCCGTCCTCGGCAATGCTGAGCGCGGACTGGCTGTCCGGATCCGCGCTGACACTGCCCTTGACCGTGCCGTCGACGTGGCAGCGCCCCGAGAACGTGATGTCGCCGTGGATACTGGAACTCGGACCGACCAGCGTGTCTACGCGGCCGTCCATGGATGATTTTCGCCCAAACATTGACTGCTCCTGGTTACCGTGCCGTGCGGCCGTTTGTCGTCCGGCGGTCGCCGCAGGCCATCAGCCCTGCCCGCCCTGCCAGACGAAGCTTTGTTCGATACTTGCCACCGAACGCGTACGGGAACGCACCTCGATGTTCACTTTTTCAGGCGTGAAGCCGTCCGGCAAGATCACGTTCCTTTCAAAGGTCTGGAAATAGCGAAAGGAGAAGGGCCAGTCGCTGTCTTCGTCTTCCGGCACCAGTTGCTCCAGCGTGTACGTGGCCGCGGTCCCGTCCTGCGCGCCTTCCACGCTGAAAGCGACGTCGCCCTTGACGTTGCGATCGTGCTGCATCACCTGCACCAGCACCAGGCTCACGTGGTATTCCCGGTCGCTGCTGCCCTGCGTCACCTGCAGGTCCTGCACGCGCAGGCCGTGCTCGCCGCTCGCCGGGGAGATGATGCCCCGATAGAACGCGATCGCTTCCCGCTGTTCCTGGATCTTGCGTTGCAACCCGGCCAGGCTCGCCTCGACCTTGTCGTAGGCGCTGCGATCGATCTCGCGGTGCGTCTCCAGGAGCGCGATCTGCTCCTTCAGCCTGGCCACCTGCGCTTCCAGGTCTTTCACCTGTTCCCGGTGCGCCTTGCGCTCGGCCACGATGTCGACGAGGTTGTACTGCGCCTGGATGCGCCCGAACTCGAACACCAGCCAGGCGGCAACGAGCACGGCAACGACCACCGCGGCGCGCAGCACCCAGTTGCCCTCAAGCTGTGCGGCTCTGTTGCTCGCCACCGTCTCCGTTCTCTTTTGCCCGGTTCATCATAATGTTACGCGGAGGCCGGCGGGAACAGAAGTGCGGCAGGTCACGGAATGGGCAAGCGCGGTCGTCGTTTCCCGCACTTTGCAGGCCGCGGCGGACCGGGCACACTGGCGCCGCCCCGCAAGAACCAGGAGGACTGCCGGTTGCCGCCCCACTACTACTTGTGGCTGAAGGCCTTGCACATCGCTTTCATGGTCACCTGGTTCGCCGGGCTCTTCTACCTGCCCCGCCTTTTCATCTACCACGCCGAAGCCGCCGACGAACCCGGCCGCCGGCGCTTCACGGTGATGGAGCAGCGGCTGTTCGCGATAACGACGATTGGCGCCGTGCTGACCGCGGTGTTCGGGCTCGCAATGCTGTGGATGAACCCGTCGCTGCTCGAGCGGGGGTGGCTCCACCTGAAGCTCGCGCTGGTCGTGGGGCTGATTGCCTTTCACGTGAGCTGCAAGGTGTGGATCGGCCGCCTGGAGCGGGCGAGCCAGCCACAGCCGTCCCGGGGACTGCGCTGGTTCAACGAGATCCCGACCGTCCTGCTTCTCGCGATCGTGCTGCTCGCCGTGCTGAAGCCGGGATGACGCGCCCGTGGCCGCCTCTCACCGGGCGGTGCCGGGATCCGCGGCATCGATGACCGGGGCGCAGCGTGCGAGATCCTTCTTGAAGACGGCGCGCCAGCGCTTCGGCCACCAGCGCGGCTGCGGCGGCAAGCCCGCCGGATACACGTAGGGCCCGAGCTCGGAGAGCGCGCGCGCGTACACGCGGCGCTTGAAGTAGATCACCTCGTTCACCGGCTTCCAGAAATCCACCCAGCGCCAGCGATCGAACTCGGGAGCCGCGCAGCGATCGAAGCGCACGCACTCGTCCGGCCCGGTGAGCTTCAGGATGAACCAGCGCTGTTTCTGTCCGATACAGGGCGGTGTCGCCCCGTGCCGGATATAGCGGCGCGGCAGCCGGTAGCGGAGCCACTCGCGCGTGCAACCCAGGACCTCGACATCGCCGGGCTCGAGCCCGACCTCCTCGTGGAGCTCCCGGAACATCGCTTGCTCCGGCGTTTCCCCGAGGAGCACGCCGCCCTGCGGGAACTGCCAGCCCTTGCTGCCGATGCGGCCCGCGAGCAGCAGCTTGCCCTCGGCATTGGCAAGAATGATGCCGACGTTCTCGCGGAAGCCGTCCTCGTCTATATGGTCGCTGCTCATCGTTCCTGCGCCTTCGCGTGCATTTTGCGGCATGCGCGGACGGGCCGTCCAACGCGCCCCTCGGGTATCATACCGGCCTGTCAGCCGGGCGTGCCCGGACTTCGCGGCCCCGCACCGGCCGGGCCAAGACCAGGAGCGTGTGATTCTCATGCCGCGGCAATCCCTGCTGTTCTTCGCCGGCCTGGTCCTGTTGTCGCTGGTGACCGTGGGGCTGGCGCTTGCCTGGGGCAGTGCCACACCCGGGTTCGCCGCCATGTGGCAGGCACTCACCGGCACGGCGCCCGAGAACGTCCAGGACCTCGTCTGGGAGCTCCGCCTGCCGCGCGCCCTGACCGCCTTCGGCGTCGGCGGCCTGCTCGCGGTGGCCGGCGTGCTCATGCAGGTGCTGCTGCGGAACCCCCTGGCGGATCCCTACATTCTCGGTACCTCCGGCGGCGCCGCCGTCGCGGCGCTCGCCGCCATGCTCCTCGGCTGGGGCAGCGGCATGGTGAATCTCGCGGCGTTCGCGGGTGCGCTCGGCGCCACGGTCCTCGTGTTCTCGGTTGCCCAGGGCACCGGGAGCTGGACCCCCGCGCGTCTCCTTTTGACGGGCGTCGTACTGGCCGCCGGGTTCAGCGCTGCCACGACGCTGCTGCTCGCGCTGACGCCCGAGCAGAACCTGCGCGGGATGCTGTTCTGGCTGATGGGCGACTTAAGCTTCGCGTATTCGCCGCTGAGCAGCCTCGTTCTGCTCGCCGTGCTGGGCCTCGGCGGGGTGCTCGCGGCCCGCCACTTGAACGTGCTCGCGCGGGGCGACCTGCAGGCGGCGATCGTGGGACTGCCCGTGACCGGCTTCCGCTTCGCGATCTTCGCGGCGGCGTCCCTTGCCGTCGCCGTGTCGGTCACGACCGTCGGCGTGATCGGCTTCATCGGCCTGGTCGTGCCGCACCTCGTGCGGCTCCTCGCCGGCAGCGACAACCGCATCGTCCTGCCGGCGTCGGCGCTGGCGGGTGGCAGCCTGCTCGTGATCGCCGACACGCTGGCCCGCACGCTGGCCGCGCCGCGCCAGCTACCCGTCGGCGCGCTCACCGCGGCACTGGGCGTGCCCTTCTTCCTGTTCCTGATGAGCCGCGGGCGCCCACGGCCGCCGGGCTAACCATCACTGCCGACGACCACCCGGTCGCGCCCGGCCGACTTCGCCCGATAGAGCGCCACATCGGCACGTGCGAGCAGGCTCTCGCCCAGGTTCTTCAAGTCGGCGTCGTCGGGCCGCGGTGTCACGCTCGCGATGCCGATTGAGGCGGTCACGTCCACTTCGCCGTCCTCGCCGAAAGGCACCGGCGCTTCCCGCACCGCCTGCCGTACCCGCTCCGCAAGCCGCGCGGCGTCGCGCTTGTCCGTGCGCGGCAGCAAAATCACGAATTCCTCGCCGCCGTAGCGGGCGGCGACGTCGCTCGCGCGCACCTGCCCCTCGATGCGCTGGGCGAGCTCACGGAGGACGTCGTCGCCCGCGGCGTGGCCCCAGGTATCGTTGATGGATTTGAAGTGGTCGAGGTCGAGCATCAGGCAGGTGAGTGTTCCCCCGTCGCGCCGTGCACGGGCCAGTTCCTCGACGAGGCGGACCTGCAGGTAGCGTCGGTTGTGCCAACCTGTCAGCACGTCGGTGAAGCCGCTGCGCAGGAGGCGCGCCCGGTTTACGGCGTTTTCGAGGGCGAAGGACGCGATCGCGCCGAGGTGCGAGAAGAAGTCGGTCGCGTGCTCGCCGGTAAACCGGCGGTCATCGGCACTGCCGAAGTTGATGCTGCCAATCAGCACTTCCTTGTGCATGAGTGGGAGCAGGGCGATGCTCCCGAGGCGCGCGCCCGGGTGGAACAACAGCTCGTGATCTGCCTTGCTGTACCGGCCGAGCCACGGTTTGCGCAAGGCCACGTACTGCGGCGCGAGCCCGGACAGGGAGTCGACGAACCGCAGTCCCGGCAGGTCCGCCGGCCTGGTGCCCGCGGCGAGCAGCAGGTGGCGCACATCGTGGTCGGGGTCGCAAAGAACGACCGTGACCTGTTCCAGCTTGTAGCTTTCCGCGAGGCCGCCCAGCATTTGCCGGAACAGCGCCGGCAGGTCGGCCGCCTGCAGCAGCGCCAGCTCCCGCTGCTGCGACAGCTTCAGTATCGCGGTGTTGCGTGCGACCTCGTCCGTGAGCTGCGCGAGCTGCCGGCGCATGCGCGTGACTTCCCAGGTGAGGTCTTCACGGGTAACCATGTTGTACGTTCCGGCAACGTCCGAGCTTGATTTTCGCTTTTATCAGAAACCGGCGGCGGCGTCGCGGCGGCGCATCGCGGAACCCGGCATGAACGGATTTTCCATGCGGAACCGGGACATCCGCCCGACCCCGTCCCGGGGCGGACCGGCCGCGCCCGGGCGCCTCTACCGTCTCCGCAGCAATCGTGCGAACATTCCGATCGCTTTCACCACCGTAACAGTGCAGGGGACAGACGATGAAGACGCGCGCCGCCGTAGCCTGGGCAGCAGGCAAACCTCTCGAGATCGAAACGATCGACATCGACGGTCCGAAGAAGGGCGAGGTGCTGTTGCGCAACGTCGCGACCGGCGTGTGCCACACCGACGCGTTCACGTTGTCGGGCGAAGATCCCGAGGGGCTGTTTCCCGCGATCCTGGGCCACGAAGGCGGCGCGGTCGTGGAGGAAATCGGCCCCGGCGTCACCAGCGTCAAGGTCGGCGATCACGTCATTCCCCTTTACACGCCGGAGTGCGGCGAGTGCAAATTTTGCACGTCCGGCAAGACCAATCTCTGCCAGGCCATCCGCGTCACGCAGGGCAAGGGGCTGATGCCCGACGGCACCTCGCGGTTTTCTCGCAACGGGGAACGCATCTTTCACTACATGGGCACGTCGACGTTCAGCGAGTACACGGTGCTGCCGGAGATTGCAGTGGCCAAAGTCAGCAAAAAGGCGCCGCTGGAAAAGGTCTGCCTGCTCGGCTGCGGCATCACGACCGGGATCGGCGCGGTGTTGAATACGGCAAAGGTCGAGCCGGGGGCCACGGTAGCGGTGTTCGGCCTCGGCGGCGTCGGCTTGAGCGCGATCCAGGGCGCCACCATGGCGAAGGCATCACGCATCATCGCGATCGACGTGAATCCCGACAAGTTCGAGCTCGCGAAGCAAATGGGCGCCACCGATACCGTGAACCCGAAGGATCACGACGCGCCGATCCAGGAAGTGATCGTCGAGTTGACGAACGGCGGCGTCGACTATTCTTTCGAATGCGTCGGCAACGTCAATCTCATGCGCTCGGCCCTCGAGTGCTGCCACAAGGGCTGGGGCGAGTCGGTGATCGTCGGCGTGGCCGGAGCGGGCCAGGAGATCAGCACCCGGCCCTTCCAGCTCGTCACCGGCCGCGTCTGGCGCGGTACTGCTTTCGGCGGCTGCAAGGGACGTTCGCAGCTCCCGGGCATGGTCGAGCAATACATGAACGGCGAGATCAAGGTCGACGAGTTCATCACGCACACGATGCCGCTCGAGGACATCAACAAGGCGTTCGACCTCATGCACGAGGGCAAAAGTATCCGATCGGTAGTGCACTTCTGAGAAGGCCTTGACGTTGGACCGGCTGCTCGAGGACCTATCCCGCGATCCGATGCTTCTCGCCGATTCGTGGCTTCGCGAAGCGATCGGCCAGGCGGCGCAGCGCAACCCGAATTCCATGACGCTGGCGACGGTGGGCCCGGACGGGCAGCCGTCGGCCCGCGTGGTCCTGTGCAAGGCGTTCGTGGCGGATCCCGGCTATCTCGTGTTCCACACGAACTACCGCTCGCGCAAGGGGCGTGAGCTCACGGAGCATCCTCGAGTCGCCGCCGTGTTCCACTGGGACAGTCTCGGCCGCCAGGTGCGGATCGAGGGCCTGGCCGTCCGCTCGCCCGAGGCGGAGAGCGACGCCTATTTCGCGACCCGGCCCTGGGGAAGCCGGCTCGGCGCCTGGGGCAGCGACCAGAGCGCGCCCATCGCGTCGCGAGCGGCGCTCGTCGCGCAGGTGGAAGCCCGTGCGGCAGAGCTGGGACTTAAGCTCGACGGCAACACGCAGACCCTCGCGGCCGACCCGCCCCCCATTTCGCGCCCGCCGCATTGGGGAGGCATCCGGATCTGGGCATCGGCGATCGAGCTGTGGGTCGAGGGCGCCGACCGGATCCACGACCGCGTGGCATGGCAGCGCACGCTGACGCGCCAGGACGAGCATTCCTTCACCGTGACGCCGTGGGCCGGCACGCGCCTGCAACCGTGATGGACCCGCAGCTCCTGGACCGGAGGATCGGCTGCCCGTATTGCGGCGAGACGCTCACCATCGTTCTCGACCTGTCCGCCGGCGGCCAGTCCTACATCGAAGATTGCCAGGTCTGCTGCCAGCCGATGCAGGTCACTTTCTCAGCCGCCGAGGGGGAGCTGGAATTCGTCCAGGTGGAGCGTGCCGGCTAGCTGTTCGCGCCCGGGAATCCTGGCTGCCTGTTTGCTGCCGCTCCTGCTTGCGGGGGCAGGCGCCCCGGCGCAGACGATCTTGTCGGAAGGCACCAACCTCTCGGTGGACGTCTCGCCGTCGCAGCAGAAACTCGCGATCGACCTCCTCGGGAGCATCTGGGTACTTCCGGCGCAGGGCGGCGCCGCGCAAGCGGTGAGCCACAACCTGCAGCCCGCGCAGAGGCCGCAATGGTCGCCGGACGGCGGGCGCCTGCTGTACCAGACCACGTCCGCGTTCGGCAGCCGCCTCTGGCTGCTGGACCTGGACAAGTCCGAATCGTCGCCGCTCGGCGATGGCCGGTATTTCGACCAGCATCCGGACTGGCATCCCGGCGGCCAGCGCGTCGTCTTCTCGTCGGACCGCCGCGACACGGGCTTCGACATCTGGGAGCTCGACCTTGCAACCGGACTCTCCTGGCGGCTCACCCACGCCGACGGCGATGAAACGGAGCCGGCATGGTCGCCGAATGGCGAGGATCTCGTGTGGATCGGCCGGCATGACGGCCAGTGGCGCCTTTCGCTGCGCCGCCGCGGCGAACCGCCCGTGGACGTCGTCGTATCGGACACGCCGCTCGCGGCACCGGCCTGGCGACCCGACGGGACGCTGCTCACGTTCCTGCGACAGGACGGCGGAGAATACCGGCTCGAGATGGTGATCCTGTCGGACCCGCCGGTTGTGCACGCGCTGGCAGAGCACCAGGATTTCTTTCTCTCGCCGGCGAGCTGGCTCGACCGGCAGCGCTTTTACTACACCGCCGACGGCGTGATCCGGGTGCGCAGTATCAATGCGTGGCAGGCAGATGAAATTCCGTTCCGCGCGGATGTCGGCCTGCTCGCGTCCGCGGAGAAAGAAAAGAAGCCGAGGCAGCTTGCGGTCAGCAACGCGCCGGAGCAGCGGCTGGTCATCCGGGCGGCACGCCTGTTCGACGGCATGCGCGCCGGCTACCGCGAGGACATGGACGTCGTCATCGACGGCGCCCGCATCGAAGCCGTTGAACCGCGGCGCGAGCGGGACGGTGTGCGAGTGCTCGACCTTGGCGACGTCGCCGTGCTGCCGGGTTTCATCGATCTGTACTCCAGGCTGCCGGAGTCGGGCCAGGCGGCCGCCGGGCTGCAGATGCTGAGCTTCGGCGTGACCACCGTGGTAGCCGGGGGGCCGGACCGCGGTTTCGACGCCGAGCTCTGGGACAGTGAGCGGATGCCCGGGCCGCGGCTGCTGCAGGCGGCTCCGGCCAGCCTGCTGCCGGGCGAGGAGAACGGCACACTCCCCGCTCTCGTCACGTTGCCGGCCGCCAGCGATGCGTCCGGTGACCGCGAGTTGGTGCGCGCCTGGCACATCCGCGGCGTGCCGCTCCTGGCCGAATCCTGGAGCAGCGGCTTCAGGCTCGGTGCCGACCTGTTCCTCGGCGCGCACACATTGCCGGCTTCACCGCAGGGGGAGCAGTACCAGGATGCGCGGGTGGCGCTCGGTGCCGGCCCGGTAGCGATGGTATCCGGGCTCGCGGATGCGGGGACGCCGGGCCTCTCCGGGTTGTTCGAGGTCCGCCAGGCGAACGGGCTGCGGCGACCCGCGGAGATCCCGCGAAGGCAAGCGGCGCTGCCGCACCTGGGCGGTGACGTCTCAACCGTGGCGGTCGGCAGCAAGCCGAACGGGCTGCCCCCCGGGCTCGCGACGCACGCGGAGCTGCGCGCACTGGCGGCCGCGGGCCTGAACGGCGACCAGGTGCTCTGGGCGGCGGGCCGGAATGCCGCCCGGGCGCTCGGTCTCGAGAACCAGGTCGGCCGCATCGCGCCGGGGGCGCTGGCGGACCTCGTGCTGGTCGCGGGCGATCCGCGCGCGCGTGTCGCCGACGCCGTGAACGTGATCGCGGTGGTGCGAAACGGCCGTTTCTACAGCGTGGGCGGCCTTCTCGACCGGCGCGCGACTGTCGAATAACTTGACAAAATGGCCGGAATTGCCGCCGTTGTCGCAGAATGGCGACGGAACGTCATCGCACGAGGCCCGGGCGATTTGCGGTTTTGTCCGACAAATCAATGCCGCCCAGGAACTTGCCGGGCGGCGAGCCGCCGACGCCTCGGCGACAACCCTGCCGTAACTGTCGAGTTTATTTACACTTCGCGGCGAAAAGCTCACGCGCATTTGCCACGTTTTGAGCTAAGATATTGTAATAAAAGAATAAAATGGCTGCTGGCATGGGACTTGCTTTTATAAACCTGCCCAAGCGAAGCGTAGCTGGCATTCGGTAAACGATTCGATACACACAGGATTTAGACGCCAGAAGAACAACAACCATAAAAACAAAAAGATCCAGATCCAGATAATAATAACGATATGTTTGTATCTGGTTACCGAATCCAGTTACCTCTTTTAACAATAAAAAGAGTCATTAACCCCGCTGCTCGCGCCGCGGGGTTTTTTATTTCCGGCTAGAATTCGCAGCGATTGCGGTATTGGGGAGTCTGCCTTTGAAAATCCTGCTTTTAGGCTGGCTGCCCGCGCTGCTGCTGGCCGCCTGCGCGACCACCACGGGCGAGCGCGATTTCCGCGAACAGGATGTCGCCTCGCTGCAAGCGGCGATGGAGCGCGGCGAGCTCACCTCCCGCGAGCTGGTCGAGTACTACCTCGCGCGCATCGAAGCGATCGACCGCCAGGGGCCCGCGCTCTCTTCCATCATCGAGCTCAACCCTGATGCGCTCGCGATAGCCGAGGCGCTCGACCGGGAGCGACAGGACTCCGGAAGCCGCGGTCCGCTGCACGGCATTCCGGTCGTGCTGAAGGCCAACATCGATACCGGCGACGCGATGGCGACCACGGCCGGCTCACTCGCGCTCGCCGGGCACCGTGCGCCGGACGACGCCTTCCTGGTTGCGCGCCTGCGCGATGCGGGAGCCGTCATTCTCGGCAAGGCGAACCTGAGCGAATGGGCAAACTTCCGCTCGACGCATTCCTCCAGCGGCTGGAGCAGCGTCGGCGGGCAGACGAAGAACCCCTACGACCCGCGGCGGAATCCCTGCGGCTCGTCCAGCGGTTCCGCCGTCGCCGTCTCCGCAAATCTCACGGTGCTTGCGATTGGCACGGAAACGGACGGGTCGATCGTATGCCCATCGGCGATCAACGGGATCGTCGGCATCAAGCCGACGCTGGGACTCGTCAGCCGAGACGGCATCATTCCCATCGCACACAGCCAGGACACCGCGGGCCCGATGGCACGCACGGTCAGCGGCGCGGCGCTGCTGCTCGAGGCGATCGCCGCGCGCGACCCGCGGGATCCGGCCGCCGCGAGCCGCGGCGAGACGGTGCCGGATTATGCCGCCGCATTGGACGACCAGGCGCTGCACGGCAAGCGTATCGGCGTACTGCGGAGCTGGTACGGCGCGGGCAGTGACCCCCGCATCGAGGCGATCTTCGAGGCTAGCGTCGACCTGCTGCGGGCCAACGGCGCCGAGATCGTCGATCCCATCGAGCTCGACACGGAAGGCATGGGCGACGCCGAGTACGAGGTGTTGCTGTACGAGTTCAAAGCCGACCTGAACGATTATCTCGCCTCCTCGAACGCACCGCTTGGATCGCTGGCGGAAATCATCGCCTTCAACGAGGCCCATGCCGCGACCGTGATGCCGTTCTTCGGCCAGGAGAT
>CBFGSB010000041.1:0-19227 GCA_965651325.1 uncultured Chromatiales bacterium
TTCGCGCGCTGGACATGGAAGCACGCATGACCTTGTGCAACATGTCGATCGAGGCCGGCGCCCGTGCCGGGCTCGTGGCGCCGGACGACGTCACGTTCGCATGGCTGCGCGGCCGGCCGAAGGCGCCGCAAGGCGCCGCCTTCGAGGCTGCCGTCGAGCGTTGGCAGCAGCTCGCGAGCGATCCGGACGCGACGTTCGACCGCGAGCTTCGCATCGATGCTTCCGACCTGGCGCCCACCGTCACCTGGGGCACCAATCCCGGCCAGGTGGTCGCGATCGATCGCACGGTGCCCGAGGCCGGCGACGCGCTGGCTGAAGGCGCGCTGCAGTACATGGACTTCCGCGCCGGCGCGCCGCTGCTGGGGGAACGCGTCGACGTGGTATTCGTCGGTTCCTGCACCAACGGCCGCTTGTCCGACCTGCGCGAAGCCGCGGCCATCCTGCGCGGGCGGCGCATAGGCCCGCAGGTGCGCATGCTGGTAGTGCCGGGATCGGAGGCCGTCAAGCACGCGGCCGAGGCCGAAGGCCTGCACGACGTGTTTCTCGCCGCCGGGGCGGAGTGGCGCGAGCCCGGCTGCTCGATGTGCATTGCGATGAACGGCGACCAGGTCGCGTCCGGGCAGCTCGCGGTCAGCACTTCGAACCGGAATTTCAAGGGCCGCCAGGGGCCGGGGGCGCGCACCGTGCTCGCCAGCCCGGCGACGGCGGCCGCCTGCGCCGTGGCCGGGCAGATCGCGGATCCGCGGACGCTTGCCGCGGCGACCCCGGGGAGTGGTGCCTGATGGAACCGATTGGCCGCTTTGTGTCGCGCGTTGCCGTGCTGCCGGTGGAGAACGTCGATACCGACCAGATCATTCCGGCGCGCTTCCTCACGACCACGGAGCGCGCCGGGCTCGGCGAAGCCTGCTTCGCCGACTGGCGCTTCCGGCCCGACGGCAGCGAACGCGCCGACTTCGCCCTGCACCAGCCGGGGGCTCGCGGCGCGGCTATCCTGCTGGCGGGACACAACTTCGGCTGCGGCTCCTCGCGCGAGCACGCGCCGTGGGCACTGCTCGACTTCGGCATCCGCGCCGTAATCGCTACCCGCATCGCCGACATTTTCCGCAGCAACGCGCTCAAGAACGGGCTGCTGCCGATCGAGGTCGATGACGATACGTGGCAGCGCATTGCGGCGTGCGCCGCGCGCGAGATCGCGATCGACCTGCAGGCACAACGGATCGAGCTGCCGGGCGGCGAATCGATTGCATTCGAGATCGAGCCGTTCGCCCGGGCGTGCCTGCTGCGTGGTGTCGACCAGCTCGGTTACCTGCTCTCGGAAGCGGATGCCATTGCGGCGTTCGAGGCCGGGCGGCGGAAGCGCGATACGGGAGTCCTCGCATGAAAGCTCATATTGCCCTGTTGCCCGGCGACGGCATCGGTCCGGAGATAGGCGCCGAAGCGGCGCGCGTGCTGGACGCCGTTGCCGAAGGCTTCGGGCACCGGTTCGAGATCGAGCGCGGTTCGATCGGCGGTGCCGCGATCGATACGCATGGCGATCCGCTTCCCCGTTCCACGATCGCGCTGTGCGAGCGTGCGGATGCCGTGCTGCTCGGCGCCGTGGGCGGCCCGAAGTGGTCGGATCCGGACGCGCCGGTCCGGCCCGAGCAGGGCCTGCTGAAACTGCGCTCGGCGCTCGGCGTCTACGCCAACCTGCGCCCGGTGAAGCCGCACCCGGCGGGTGTGCAGCATTCACCGCTCAAGCCCCGGCTGCTGCGCGGCGTCGACATCCTGTTCGTGCGCGAGCTCACCGGCGGCAGCTACTTCGGCGAGAAGCGGCGGGAGAACGACTGGGCGTTCGACGGCTGTCGCTACTCGGTGGCGGAAATCGAGCGCGCCACGCGGCGCGCGGGGGAGCTGGCGCGCGCCCGGCGCGGCCGCCTGACGCACGTCGACAAGGCGAACGTGCTGGAAACCTCGCGGCTGTGGCGCAGCACGGTGGCGCGCGTGATGCGCGAGGAGTTTCCCGAGGTCACAGTGGAGCACGTGCTGGTCGACGCCATGTCGATGTATTTGCTGACCCGGCCGGCGCAGTACGACGTGATCCTCACAGAGAACCTGTTCGGCGACATCCTCACCGACGAAGCTTCGGTGCTCGCCGGTTCGATGGGCCTCCTGCCTTCGGCATCGGTCGGCGACGGGCAGCGCGGTCTTTACGAGCCGATCCACGGCTCGGCGCCGGACATTGCGGGGCAGGGCATCGCCAACCCGTACGGCATCCTGCTCTCGGCCGCGCTGCTGCTGCGGCATTCGCTGGCGCTCGAGCTCGAGGCGGAGACGGTCGAACGCGCCGTATTCGACGCTTTGGACGCCCGGGTGCTGACCCCGGACCTGTCTGCAAAGGGTGCAGTCGACACCCGCACGGCCGGTGCCTGGGTCGCGCGGCGCGTGGGTGAGCTCGCACAAGAAGCGCGGCGGGTCGCGTGAGTCCCTCGCTCGCCGCAGAACGCAGCGTTGCGGCGCCTAAGGTATCGACCAACCGGCTGCCGGCAGCCGTCGACACCGGTGCCTGGCTGCGCGCGATCCTCACGGCACCCGTCTACGACGTCGCCCGCAATACGCCCCTGGACCTCGCGCCGCGGCTGTCCTCGCGGCTCGGGGCAACGGTGCTGCTCAAGCGCGAAGACCTGCAGCCGGTCTTCTCGTTCAAGCTGCGCGGCAGCTACGTGCGCCTGGCGCGCCTCGGGGACGCGGAACGCGCGCGCGGGGTGCTCGCAATTTCGGCGGGCAACCACGCCCAGGGCGTCGCACTCGGCGCGCAGCGGCTGGGAATAGACGCCGTCATCGTAATGCCGATCACGACGCCTTCGATCAAGATCGACGCTGTACGGGCGCTCGGCGCACGCATCGTATTGCACGGCGACTCCTACGACGATGCCGCCGCACACGGGCGCGCGCTGGCAGAGCAGGAAGGCCGCACGCTCATCCATCCCTACGACGATCCCGACATCATTGCCGGCCAGGGCACGGTGGCGAAGGAACTGCTGGCGCAGCACGAAGGGACGCTCGACGCCGTCTTCATCCCGGTCGGCGGCGGCGGTTTGTGCGCGGGGATGGCGGTGTACCTGAAGGCGCTGGACCCGTCGATACGCGTGATTGCGGTGGAGCCCGACGACGCGGCCTGCCTGGCAGCGGCGCTCGAGGCCGGCAGGCCGGTGCGGCTCGACGACCTCGGCCTGTTCGTCGACGGCTGCGCGGTCCGGCAGGTCGGCGACGCACCTTTCGAGCTGTTGCGGGAGTACGTCGACGAGGTCGTAACGGTGACGGTCGACCAGGTCTGCGCCGCGATTCGCGACGTGTTCGAGGACACGCGGTCGATCGTCGAGCCGGCCGGCGCGCTGGCCGTCGCCGGTATGAAGCGTTGGACGGCGGAAAACGACGCCGCCGGGATGACGTTGGCCGCGGTCCTGTCCGGCGCCAACATGAATTTCGATCGCCTCGGCCACGTCGCGGACCGTGCCGCCGTCGGGGAGCAGCACGAGGCCTTGCTCGGCGTCACGATCCCGGAGCGGCCGGGGACCTTTCTCGCGTTTTGCCGCTGCCTCGGACGGCGCGCGATCACCGAGTTCAACTACCGCTGGCACGGACTGGCCGCGGCCCAGGTCTATGTCGGCCTGAGGCTCCAGGGCGGGAACGACGAGCGGCTCGCGATCCGGCAGGCGCTGGAGCAGGACGGCTACGTGTGCGCCGACTACAGCGGGGACGAAGTAGCGCGCCTGCACGTCCGGCACCTGGTCGGCGGCCCGGCGCCGGGCCTGGGGCGCGAGCGCCTGTTCCGCTTCGAGTTCCCCGAGCGTCCCGGCGCCCTGCTGCATTTCCTCGAAACGCTCGGCACGCGCTGGAATATCAGCCTGTTCCACTACCGCAACCACGGCGCGGCGTTCGGCCGCGTGCTGGCCGGCTTCGAAATCGACGCGGTCGACGATGCGGCCTTCGAGCGCGACCTCGCGCGCCTGCTGGACTTCCAGCCCCGCGAAGAAACGGCCAATCCCGCCTTGAGCCAGTTCGTGGCGGCGCGGAGCGCCTGACACGGGAAAAAAACGCTTGACCGCATGCGCATGATTTAAATATTATGCGCATTTTTATGCACCGGTACTCGCCGGGGTTGGCATGCCAGTCGCTCCCGACACCCTTACCAGGCGCCGTGAAGCCCTCCGCAGGACCCTCGAGCGCGCGCCCGCCGCGACGCAGCAGGACCTGGTCCGTGCCCTGATCGCGCTCGGCTTCGAGGCGACCCAGTCCAGCGTCAGCCGCGACCTGAAGCAGATAGGCGCGGTCAAGACGGGGCAGGGTTACGAGTTGCGGGGCGCCGGTGAGGGTGGCGCCGGCGAGGTCGAGAGCGTGGCGGACCTGCTGCGGGACATCCGGCCGGCGGGACCGAACCTCCTGGTCATCAAGACCGCGATCGGTGCCGCCCAGCGGGTGGCGCTGGCGCTGGACCGCTGCGGCTGGCCGGAGATCGTCGGCAACGTGGGTGGAGACGACACGGTGTTCACCGCGACGGAGACCGGTACCGCGCAAAGAGCATTGCTGCAGCGCATTTCGCAAGCTGCCGGCAAACGGAAGTGAACAGTCGAATGCAAAACGGAGCAGCGAACGTGAACCAACCAGCGGCCGGGCCAATCGTGCTGGCCTTTTCCGGCGGGCTCGACACGTCCTTTTGCGTGCCGTGGCTGAAAGAGAACTACGGGCGCGACGTCATTACCGCGACCATCAATACCGGCGGCATCGACGCGGAAGCGGCCGAGGCGTTGCGTGCGAGGGCGCTGGCGCTGGGCGCCGCCGGGCACGTGCTGCTGGACGCCAGGGCAGAGTTCTTCGATACCGTGCTCCGGTTCCTGGTTGCCGGCAATGTGCGCCGCGGACAGCTTTATCCGCTGTGCGTGGGCGCAGAGCGCGGCGTACAGGCGCGGGGGCTCGCGCGTATCGCGGCGGAGCGGGGCGCGAAGACGGTAGCGCACGGCTGCACCGCCGCGGGCAACGACCAGGTGCGCTTCGAGCTCGCGCTGCGCACGCTCGATCCCGCTCTCGAAGTCCTGGCACCGGTGCGCGACAACAATTGGGCGCGCCAGGACCAGCTCGCGTTCCTCGAGCAGCACGGGCTGCCGCTGCCGTCACAGGGCGCGGCCTATTCGATCAACCGCGGCCTGTGGGGCGTTACGATCGGCGGGCGCGAGACACTGACGTCGGACGGCTCGATCCCGGAAGAGGCCTGGGTGCTCTCGCCGAATGCTTTTCGCGAGCCGCGGGAGCGTTCCGACCACACCATCGACTTCGAGCGCGGCATCCCGGTCGCGCTGGACGGCCGCGCACTGCCGCCGGTCGAGTTGATCGAAACCCTGGAGACGCTGGCCGGCGGCTACGCGATCGGCCGCGGTATTCACCTGGGCGATACGGTGCTCGGCACGAAAGGCCGCGTGGCTTTCGAGGCCCCTGCCGCCGAGACCATCATCACGACACATCGCGAGCTCGAAAAACTGGTGTTGAGCGCGCAGCAAAGCCGCGTCAAGGAGATGCTGGCGGCCGTGTACGGCGACCTCGTGCACGAGGGCAAGCAGCTCGATCTTGCCTGCCGCGACATCGAAGCCCTGCTCGTCTCGTCGCAGCAGCGGGTTACCGGCCGCGTGAGCTTCGCGCTGCGTCCGGGCAACCTGTTCGTCACCGGCGTCACCTCGCCCCATTCCCTGCTCGACGCCTCGCGCGCCGTCTACGGTGAGTCCGCGGGTGAGTGGAAAGCAGAGGAAGCGCTCGGTTATGCACGCATCCTGTCACTGAGCGGCATGTTGCAAAGCCGCGCGGCCGGGGCGAACTAATGGCAAATTACTACCGGATGGGACCCTGATGCGCACCGTCATCGTCGACAAGATTGCATCGGTCGCGCATCACGGCAATCTCGGCCGCGAGCTGCGCGTCGCGGACGAGATTCCCTGCGAAGAGGGCGTGCTGGTTGCCGTGCGCGTGTTGAACAACAAGAACCGCTACAACCAGCTCGAGCTGACCAGCGGTCGCATGGCGACGGTGAAGCAAGGCGATGTCGTCGTCGGCGCGCTCGGACATCGCAAGGCGCTGCGCGGCTATTCGGGCCACCTCCCGGATAGCCTGGCGGTCGGCTCGACCGTGCAGATCCTGAACATGGGGGGAGTGCTCGGAATCTGCGACTCGGCAAATCCCGACGTGGGGGCGCCGTTCGATTGCGAAGTGCTGGGCACGGTGCTGCACTTCCCGTACCTGGCCGAGCGCATCGGCGTGCCCGCGCGCGCCGGGGCCAGCGCGTTCGACCCGGACAGCGTCCTCGATCTCCACAACGTCCCGGTGGTCGCGCTTGCGGGCACCTGCATGGATTCCGGCAAGACGGCGGCGGCTTGCGCGATCATCGGGCGGCTGCGCCATCGCGGCCTGCACGTTGCTGCCTGCAAGGCGACCGGCGTCTCGCTGCGGCGCGACATCCTTGCGATGGAGGATGCGGGCGCCGACGAGGTCATGATCTTTTCGGACCTCGGCGTCGTCACCACCACGGCCGGCAACGGGCCGGCACTCACCCGGTCACTGCTCACCGCGCTGGCAAGGCACCAGCCGGACGTCATCGTGATCGAGCTGGGTGACGGGCTGCTGGGCGAGTACGGCGTGGAAGCCATACTGGCCGACCGTGACATCCATGCCGCCCTGCGAGTGGTGGTGCTGTGCGCCAACGACCCGGTTGCCGCGTGGGGCGGGTGCCGGATCCTGCGGGAGCAGCACGGGATAGAGCCCACGGTCGTCACCGGGCCCGCCACGGACAACGCCGTCGGCATCGACCAGGTGGCCGCGCGCATGTCCGTGCCCGCCATCAACGCGCTGACCGGCGGCAGCGCGCTGGGCGACCTGGTTGCCGACGCCCTGGCTGCTGCCGCGCCTAAGCGAGAGCGCGCGTGAGCTCCCCGGCCGGGGACATCAACGCCGCCGTCATCGGCGCCACCGGCTACGTCGGCGGGGAAATGCTGCGGCTTCTCGCGGCACATCCGCACTTCACCCTCTCCGCCGCCGTGTCGGAAAGCCGGGCGGGCGAGGCCATCGGCGCGGTCTTCCCGCAGCTTGCGGGCGCTTACGCCGGTTCCCGCTTCAGCAAGCCGGGAACATGGATCGACGGTCTCGACCGCGGCAGCAAGCTCGCCCTGTTTTCCGCGGCGCCGCACGGCGCCTCGGCCGCCGCCGTGGCCGCAGCCCTCGAGGAAGCCGGGGGGCGCGGCCTGGACGTGCACGTCGTCGACTGCTCGGCGGATTTCCGCTACGCCGATGCCGCGCAGTATGCGCAGGTCTACAAGTCGCCTCATGGTGCGCCCTCCCTGCTCGGCGCATTCTCCTGCGGCCTGCCCGAGCAGGTGAGCGGCGTGCCGAGCGAGCACGTCGGGCATCCCGGCTGCTTCACCACGGCCGTGCTGCTCGCCTCCGCTCCCCTCGCCGCGTTGTCGAGCGGGCCGCTGTTCGTTTCGGCGATCACCGGCAGCACCGGCGCCGGCAGGTCGGCACAGCCCGGTACGCATCACCCGGAGCGGCATTCGAACCTGTATGCCTACAAGCCGCTGGGCCACCGGCATGCCCCCGAGATTGAACGGCTCACGAAGCTGGCGAGCGGCACGGCCGTGACGGTGCGGTTCGTTCCGCATTCGGGCCCTTTCTCGCGCGGCATCTACGCTACCCTGCAGGCAGAACTGCAGAGCGGTATTGCCGCCGACGCGGTACTCGATGCGTTTCGCGATTGCTACGCGGGCACCGAGTTCGTGCGCGTCGTCGACGGCACGCCGAAGCTCAAGGACGTGGTCGGCAGCAACTACTGCCACATCGGCGTGGCAGCGGAGAACGGCACCGCCGTGGTCACGTCGGCCATCGACAATCTCGTCAAGGGAGCGGCCGGCGGCGCCGTGCAGTGGATGAACCGGCTCTGGAACCTGCCCGAGACTTCGGGACTGCTTGCCCCGGCAACGCCATGGATCTAGCGCACCCGGGATTGCGCGAGGTCCAGTCGCGCGAAGCCTTCGCCACGATCCCCGTGTACGGCCAGCTTCCGTTCCTGCCCGTGCGCGCCGAAGGCTGCGAGATCGTTACCGCCGACGGCCGCCGCATTCTCGATCTCTACGGCGGCCACGCGGTTGCGGGAGTCGGGTATGCGCACCCGCTGCTAACGCAAGCCGTCGCCGAACAGGCGCGCTCGCTCCTGTTCCAGAGCAACGCGGTTGCCCTGCAGGTGCGCGCCGAGGCGGCGGAGGCGCTCGTGGCAGTGGCGCCGGATGGCTTGCAACAGGTGTTCTTCGTCAACAGCGGGGCGGAAGCCAACGAGAATGCCCTGCGCATCGCCTGCACCGCGACCGGCCGCGGCAAGATCCTGGCCGTCACGCAGGGGTTTCACGGCCGCACCGCCGCGGCGGGCGCGGTCACCTGGAAAGCCGCCGAAACGTGGTACGGGTTTCCCGGCCGGCCCTTCGAGGTGGGGTTCATCCCGCGCAACGACGTGGCCTCGGCGGAATCGATGATCGGCCGTGACGTCGCGGCGGTGATCTTCGAGCCGGTGCAGGGCATCGGCGGTGCGTTCGATCTTTCGGCGGAGTTCGTCACGGCATTGCGACAGCGCACGGAGGCGGTGGGCGCGCTGTTGATCGCCGACGAGGTGCAATGTGGAATGGGCCGCACCGGACACTGGTTCGCGGTGCAGGGTCACGGCATCCGTCCGGACATGATGACGCTCGCGAAATCCTTAGGGGGCGGGTTGCCTTGCGGCGCGCTGCTCGTTTCGCGTGAGCTCGCCGCAAAGCAGAAACCGGGCGCTCTCGGGTCGACGTTCGGCGGCGGTCCGGTGGCAGCGGCTGCGATCCGCGCCGTCATCCGGGCGATCAAGGATGACGACCTGCTCGCGAACGTGCGCGAACGCGAAGCGCAGGTGCGCGAGACCTGCATCAACGGGCCGGTGCACACGATACAGGGAAAAGGGCTCATGCTGGGGCTCGTCTGCGATCGTCCGGCCGCCGACGTGCAGGCGGAACTGCTCGAACGCGACATCCTCGCGGGTACCAGCGCCGACCCGATGGTGCTCCGGCTGCTGCCACCGCTGGTGCTGAAAGCGGCCGACGTCGCAAGGCTGGCGGCCGCACTCGCCGGCCTCGGCTCCTCATCCACTTCCCACGGAACCCGTATATGAAAGCTTTCAACGACCTCGCGGACTTCTCGGACGACGAGCTGGCCGGCTTGCTCGCACTCGCAACGCGGCTGGAACGCCAGCCGGAGCCGCGCGCGCTGAGCGGCAAGGTACTGGCGCTCCTGTTCCTCAACTCGTCGCTGCGGACGCTGGCTTCGTTCCAGGCGGCGATGGCGCGGCTCGGCGGCGGCGCGTTCGTCATCTCGCCCGACATGTCCATACACGGCCTGGAAACCCGCCCCGGGATCGTCATGGACGGCACCGCGGCGGAGCATATCCGCGAGGCGGTCCCGGTCATTGCCTCGTACGGCGATGCGATCGGCATTCGTGCTTTCGCGGAGCGGCGCGACCTGGACACCGATCTGGCCGACTCGGAGTTCCAGTCGATGGTCGAGCTGCTCGACACGCCGTACATCAACATGGAATCCGCGATCCGGCATCCGTGCCAGAATCTTTCGGATTGGAAGACGCTGGACGACCTGGGCATCGCCGCGAACGGCAGCCGCTTCGTGCTGAGCTGGGCCTGGCACCCGCTGGCGCTGCCGCTGGCCGTGCCCGCGTCGACCCTCTACATGGCAGCCCGGCGGGGCATGGACGTCACGGTGCTGCGGCCGGAAGGGTTTGCCATGCCGGATCCCGTGATGCAGCGAGCGCGCGATGCGGCGGAGGCTTCCGGCGGCAGTGTCAGGGAAACCTCCGATCGCCGGGAAGCGTTGGAAGGCGCTCATATCATCTACGCCAAGTCGTGGTCGTCGACGGCGCACTACGGGGACAAGGCGCGCGACCAGGAACTGCGGCGCGGGCTCGAGGACTGGTGCGTCGACGAGCCGTGGTTCGAGAACGCGGCCGACGGTTGCCGCTTCATGCATTGCCTGCCGGTGCGGCGCGGAGTCGTGGTCGCCGACCGCGTGCTGGACGGTCCCCGCAGCGTGGTCATCCCGCAGGCACGCAACCGGATGCTGGCGCAAATGGCGGTTCTGCACCGCATGCTCGGGGGCGGGTCGTGAATCCGCGCCACGACCGCGCCGCCGTCGTCTCCGCGCTGAAGCACGCGGCCCCGTACATCCGCCTCTTCAAGGGCAAGGTGTTCGTGCTGAAGGTCGGGGGCGAAGTGTTCGCCGACCTCGCCAGCACCCGCGCGCTGATGGAGCAGGTCGGCATCCTCAACCAGGTGGGTATCCGGATGGTGCTCGTGCACGGCGGCGGTCCGCAGTCGACCAGCCTCGCCCGGGCACTCGGGCTGGACGCGACCTTCATCGACGGCCGCCGGGTCACCGACGGTGCATCGCTGGACGTCGCTACCATGGTGCTGAACGGTCAGGTCAACACTCGCATCCTCGCCTCATGCCGTGACCTCGGGATTCCGGCCGTCGGTATCAGCGGCGTCGACGCCGGCCTCATCCGCGCGCTGCGGCGGCCGCCGGTGCAGGCGCGCGGCGGGGAACAGGTCGATTACGGTTTTGTCGGCGACATCGAGTCGGTAGATGCCGACGTTTTGCGCAAACAGCTCGACAATGCGCTGATGCCGGTCGTGAGCCCGTTGTCCTGCGACGCGACGGGCAACCTGCTCAATATCAACGCCGATACCGTGGCCGCGGCCATCGCCGCGGAGCTCAACGCGGAGAAGCTGATCCTCGCTACCGGCGCGCCGGGCATACTCGACGGCGCCGACGATCCCCGCTCGCTCATCTCCTACGTCGACCGGGCGGGACTCAGGAAGCTCGCCGAAAGCGGCAAGCTCACCGACGGCATGCTGCCGAAAGCGGCCGCGATCGACGCGGCGCTCGGCAGCGGCGTGAAGCGGGTGCACGTGATTTCCTACAACGTGCCCGACAGCCTGCTGCTCGAGGTCTTCACCAACGAAGGCACCGGGACGCTCGTCGTCAACGACATCGCGGCGCTGACGCCCGCCGAGCAGGCCTCGACCGGCCCGGCGGCATGACGAGGCTGTGGGACAAGGGACTGCCGCTCGACGCGCGGGTGCTGCGCTACACGGCGGGCGAGGACCACCTGCTGGACGAGCGGCTGGTGGCGTACGACGTTCGCGCCTCGATCGCGCATGCCCGGATGCTGTGCCGGCAGAAGCTGCTGGCCGACGCGGACTGCGACGCCATCTGCAAGGGACTGGAGCAACTCGGGCAGGAGCATGCACGAGGCAAGTGGCGCATCGAGCTGGACGACGAGGACGGCCACACGGCGCTCGAAACCCGCCTGACGGCTTTGATCGGCGAGGCCGGCGGGCGGCTGCATCTCGGCCGCTCCAGGAACGACCAGGTGCTGGCCGCGCTGCGCCTCTACCTGCTGGACGCGGCGGACGACGCCGCCGCAAGGGTGGGCCGGCTCTCTGACGCGCTCGACGCGCTCGCCGCCCGGCAGGGCGACGTCGCGCTGCCCGGCTACACCCATATGCAACAGGCCATGCCCTCCACCGTGAGACTCTGGAGCGCGGCCTACCGGGAAGCCTTCGAGGACGACATCGCCGGCCTGCGGGCCGCGCGCCGGCGTGCCGACAGGAACCCGCTCGGCAGCGCCGCCGGCTACGGCACGCCGGGGTTGCCGGTCGACCGCGCGGCCACGACGGAGCTGCTCGGCTTCGCGGAGACGCAGGAACCGGTCACCGCCGTGCAGCTTTCCCGCGGCAAGGCGGAATGCGCGCTCTTGTTCGAGCTGGCGTTGGTGATGCAGGATCTCGGCCGGCTGGCAAGCGACCTGCTGCTGTTCTACACACAGGAGTTCGGCTACGTAAAACTGGCCCCGGAGGTCACGACCGGCTCGTCGATCATGCCGCAGAAGCGCAATCCGGACGTGCTCGAGCTGATACGCGCCGGATCGGCCACGGTGCACGCGTCCCTGAGTGAAGCGTTGATGATCTCCGCCAAGCTGCCCTCGGGGTACCAGCGCGACCTGCAACGCCTGAAACCGCCGCTCATGCGCGCGATCGATCTTACGGGGGACAGTGTCGACATCATGGCTTATGTCGTCTCGAGCCTTGCGTTCGTCCCGGAGCGAATCAGCCTCGGCAAGGACATGCGCGCGGCCGAGGAGGCCAATCGGCTGGTCACCGGCGAAGGCATTTCCTTTCGCGAAGCGTATCGCCGTATCGCGGCACGCTACACCCGCTGACGAGTGGTTATTGCCGCAGATTATCTGCCGATAAGAAAACGGTCATTCACGGCGAGGTGACGAGACAGTAGCGTTACGGCTCCACGTCAAGCCGGAGTGCACTGTTGGCCGCCGTTCCCGATCCGAAAATTGTACCGCCGCTGGCAAGCGGGAGCCTGCAGACGCTGCGCGGCGCCGTGGCGGAGTTCGACCACGACCAGCTCCTGTGGGCCAGCGGCTACCTTGCCGGCCTGGCCCGGTCCGCCTTCGCCGCCGCGGCGCCGGCCGCCGAGCCTTCGCCGGAGGCCGCGGACGATGCCTGGACGGTCTTCTACGCGACGGAGACCGGCAACTGCCGGCGCCTGGCGGAACGCCTGGCCGAGCGATCGCGCAGTGCCGGGCTCACGGTAGAGCTGCAGGACCTCAGCGACTACCGGCCGAAGGCGCTCGGCAAGGTGTCGAACGCCCTGTTCATCGTCGCCACGCACGGCATCGGCGAGGCGCCTGACGGCACCGAGATCTTCTTCGACTTCTGGCTCGGCGAGCGTGCACCGCGGCTCGAGCAGCTCAATTACTCCGTCCTGGCGCTGGGCGACTCGAGTTACGCCGATTTCTGCGCGATGGGCCAGGTCTTCGACGATCGCCTGCGCGCGTTGGGTGCGACGGCGATCGTGGAGCGCGTCGATTGCGATCTCGATTTCGACGCGCCTGCCGGTGAGTGGGCGGAGCGCGTCGTCGCAAAGGCCGCCGAAACCGCGAAGGAGCTGGCCGCGCCCGGCAGCCGGCCGGCTCACCTGCATGCCGTGCCGAAGGTCTCCGCACCGACCCGCGAGCATCCATTCCGCGCCGGGATCCTGCTGAACCAGCCCATTACCGGCCGCGGTTCCGGCAAGGACGTGCGCCACATCGAGCTGGACATCGAATCTTCGGGGCTCGCCTACCTGCCGGGCGATTCGCTGGGTGTGTTGCCGCAGAACCCTCCGCAGCTCGTCGATACGCTGCTGCAGGCCGTGAAGCTGGACGGCAGGAGCGAAGTCATCGTCAACGGCGAGACGATGGAGCTTGGTTCGGCGCTGGCCGCGCACAAGGAGATCACGGTCATCAGCCGCCCATTGCTGGAGACCGTTGCGGAGCATCACGACGAGTTGCGACAGGTGCTGTCCGATCGCGAGCGCCTCACCGGGTTCTTCGAGACTCGCCAGGTCATCGATCTGCTGGCCGATTACCCGAAGGCGTGGAGCGCACAGGAGCTTGCCGACTCGCTGCGCCGCCTGACGCCGCGGCTCTACTCCATTGCCTCCTCGCCGGATGCGAATCCCGGCGAGGCACACCTGACCGTCGGCGTGGTGCGCTACGAGGAGTTCGGGCGGCAGCACTGGGGCGCCGCTTCCAGCTTCCTCACCGGCGGTACGACGGAAGTGCCGGTGTTCGTCGAGGCCAACGAGCGCTTTCGCCTGCCGTCGCAGGGCGACGTGCCCATCGTCATGGTGGGCGCCGGAACCGGGGTCGCACCCTACCGGGCCTTCGTCGAGCATCGCGTCGAGCATGGCCACCAGGGTGACAACTGGCTCGTCTTCGGCGAGCGCAACTTCAGGTGCGATTTCCTTTACCAGCTCGAGTGGCTGCGCTATCGCCGTGACGGCGTGCTGACGCGCATGGACGTCGCGTTCTCGCGCGACCAGCAAGAGAAAGTCTACGTGCAACACCGGCTGCTGGAGCAGTCGCGGGCGTTGTACGACTGGCTGGAGCGCGGCGCGCACTTCTACGTCTGCGGAGACGCGAACCGCATGGCCGGCGACGTGCACCAGGCGCTGGTCGAGGTCGTGCGCAAGGAAGCCGGCGTGAGCGATGAGCGGGCACAGGAGTACGTGAACGCGATGAAGTCCGCGCGACGCTACCAGCGGGACGTCTACTGATGAGCGGGATGAACGCACACCGCCGCCGACCAGTGCCCCGCACCCGGAGTAACCGATGAGCACGAAGCCATCAGCGGTCGAGGGCATCAAGACGCGCAGCAATTACCTGCGCGGCACGCTCGTCGAAAGCCTGGCGGACCCCTTGACCGGCGCGCTGGCCGAGGACGATACCAAGCTTTCGAAATTTCACGGGTTCTACCAGCAGGACGACCGGGACACGCGCGCCGAGCGCGCGCGGCAAAAGCTCGAGCCGGCCTACCAGTTCATGGTGCGGGTGCGCATACCCGGCGGCATCGCCAGCCCGGCGCAGTGGCTGGTGCTGGATGAGCTCGCAACCACGTACGGCAATGGCACCCTGCGATTGTCGACGCGCCAGGCGTTCCAGTTCCACGGCATCCTCAAGAAGGACCTGAAGAAAACCATTCGCGCGATCAACGACTCGCTGCTCAGCACGATTGCAGCCTGCGGCGACGTCACCCGCAACGTCATGTGCGCGCCGCTGGCCGAGCTCTCCGCCGTGCACGAGCGGGCCTACGCCACGGCCGTCACGCTCAGCGAGCACCTGGCGCCGCGCACGCGCGCCTATCACGAGATCTGGCTGGACGGCGAACGCGTGGAAGGCACGCCCGACCACGAGCCGATTTACGGCGAAGCCTACCTGCCGCGGAAGTTCAAGGTCACGATCGCCATTCCGCCGTCGAACGACGTGGACGTCTTCGCCCACGATCTTGGCTTGATCGCGATTGAGAAGAACGGCGAGCTTGCGGGCTTCAATGTAGCGGTTGGCGGCGGCATGGGCGCGACCCACGGCGAGCCCGAGACTTATCCGCGCGTCGCCGACGTCATCGGCTACTGCACCGTCGAGCAGGTCGTAGCCGTCGCGGAGCAGGTCGTCGCCGTGCAACGCGACTTCGGCAACCGCAGCAATCGCAAGCGCGCCCGGCTCAAGTACACGATCGACGATCGCGGCCTCGACTGGTTCCGCGAGGCGCTGTTCGAGCGGCTGGGATACGCACTGGAGCCTGCCCGGCCCTACGAGTTAAGGACGCGCGGCGACCGCATCGGCTGGCAACAGGACCGCCATGGCCGCTGGCACCTGACGGTCTTCATCCCGGCGGGGCGCATCGGCGACAAGGACCAACAGACCATGCTGTCCGGCCTGCGCGAGATTGCGCGCATCCACGAAGGCGATTTCCGGCTGACACCGAACCAGAACCTCATCATCGCCAACATCGCCGAGGGCCGGCGCGGCGCGATCGAGAAGCTGCTCGTCGAACACGGGATACAGCAGTTGCAAAGTGCCCCGCCGCTGCGGCTGCAGGCACTTGCGTGCGTCGCACTGCCGACCTGCGGCCTCGCGATGGCGGAATCCGAGCGCTACCTGCCGCAGCTGTCCGCGGCCGTGGAGACCCTGCTCGAGCGGCATGCCCTTCTTGATGAAGAGATCTCGCTGCGGATCTCCGGCTGCCCGAACGGCTGCTCGCGCCCCTACCTTGCCGAGATCGCGCTGGTGGGCAAGGCGCCGGGCCGCTACAACCTGTTCCTCGGCGGCGACGCGCACGGCCGGCGCATGAACCGGCTGGCGGAAGAGAACGTCGACGAGGCGCAGATCCTGGCCACGCTCGACCGCTTGTTCGGCGCCTTTGCGAGCAGCCGCAGCGACGGCGAATCGTTCGGCGACTTTGCCGCGCGCACCGCATTCGCTGCCGCGGAGCCGGCCTGATGCCGTCGCGCGCGTTGGAAAAAGGGCCAGGGGACGCACAGCACGGCAACGCTGCGCTGGACGAGGATGAAAGCCGGCGCATCGCTCTCGACCGCTGCAACGAAAATTTCGCGAAGCTGAGCGCCCGGGCGCGCGTGGAATGGTCGCTCGCCAACCTGCCGGAGCAGCACATCCTGAGCTCCAGCTTCGGCGCGCAGGCCGCGGTAGCCCTGCACCTCGTGTCGAGTGTGAAGAGCGACATCCCCGTGGTGCTGATCGACACCGGCTACCTGTTCCCGGAGACGTATCGTTTCGTCGACGAGCTGACCGAGCGGTTGGCGCTCAACCTTACGGTGTACCGGGCGCCCGCATCGCCGGCCTGGCAGGAGGCGCGCCACGGGAAACGGTGGGAGCAGGGCGCGGCCGGCATCGCGGCCTACAACGACGAGGTCAAGGTCGAACCGATGAAGCGCGCGCTGCGTGAGCTCGACGCCGGCACGTGGTTTGCCGGCCTGCGGCGCTCACAGTCGAAGAGCCGCGCGCGCACGCCTTACCTGGAATGGGCGGGCGACCGCTGGAAAGTGCACCCGATCGCCGACTGGACGGACCGCGACGTCTACCGGTACCTGCAGCGTCACCGGCTGCCGTACCACCCGCTGTGGGAGAAAGGATATTTGAGCATTGGCGATTACCATACGACGCGCTCGATCCACGAGGTCGGCCGGGAGCAGGACCTGAGGTTCTTCGGCGTGCAGCGGGAGTGCGGCCTGCACGAGATCGACCTGTCGGCGGTTTGAGTCGCCTCCGGGCGGCTACGCCGGTTCCAGCGTCACGCCTTCCGTGCAGCCGTTCCTGAGCGGCAGGTCGACCTCCGCCGCCAGCAGGTCCACCTCCTCCTGGGACTCCGCGGCGGCCGCCTGCTCGATCAGCGGTACCGGCCAATGCGGTGCGAACAGCGCCACGAAATCCACCATGTAGCGCCGGAACACCCGGTCGCGCGGTACGCCCAGCCACGTCGTTACGCGCGGAAACAGCCCTTTCGCGGGCAGCGCCTTCAGCTTCCTGCCCTCGTCGCACTGCAGGGCCATCGGCGCGATCACGCCGGCACCCATGCCCATGCGGACGTACGTCTTGATGACATCGGCATCGCGTGCCGTGAACACGACGTTCGGCTCCAGGTTCTCTTTCGCGAACGCCTGCAGGAACGACGACTCGCCCGTGGAGCTGAAGACGTAGGTGATCAGCGGATACTCCGCGAGCCTGGCAAGCGTCAGCGGCTCGGTGCTCCTGGCGAGCGGATGATCGGGCAGCGTCAGCACGATGCGGTCCCAGCGGTAGCAGGGCAGCAGGTTCAGCTCGGGGAAAGCATTGCGAGATTCCGTGGCGATGGCGAAGTCGACGCGGTTGTCCGCGACCAGGCTCGCGATCTGTTCCGACGTCCCCTGGTGGAGTTCGAGATTGACCCGCGGATAGCGCTCGTGGAACTCGCGCAGGATGTCCGGCAGCACGTACCGGGCCTGCGTATGCGTCGTCGCGATGGAAAGCGTGCCTTCGTCTTCGGCCACGAGTTCCCTGCCGAGGCTGCGGATGTTCTCCACGTCGCGCAGTATCCTGCGTGCGTACTCCACGACGGTGGCGCCCGCCGGCGTCAGCGCGGTCAGGTTCTTGCCCTTGCGCGAAAAAAGCTGCACGCCGACCTCGCGCTCGAGCTGGCGGACCTGTTTGCTGATTCCCGGCTGGCTCGTGTAGAGCCGCTCGGCCGCGGTCGTGATGTTCAATCCGTGATCCACCACGCCGAGCAGGTACTTCAGTTGCTTCAGGGTCATCGACCTGTCCTCTCGCGGCACGCCTCTCGTGCCGCCAACAAAAAAGCCGCCCGGATGTTGTTCCCCGGGCGGCTTCTTGATATCTCGTGCGCGCTCTTGGTTACTTCGAAGTTACTTCAAACGCGCGCGCTCGTGTGCCGCCTTGCCAGCAGGCAGCAACACATCGTAGCGACTCTTGCTTCAAGGTTGTTCACGGGCATGCCGTTTATATGCCTTGCGGCCGTGACTTTGTCAAATCCGGGGCTCATATGCTCGCCCGTTATGGCCGCAAAGCCATTGTTTATTTTCCCTCGCGCGCCGGTCGGCATAGGGTTCACCAATGGAGCATCTACCCATTTTCGTGCGGCTCGCGCGACAGCGCTGCGTCGTGGTCGGCGGCGGGGCTGTCGCCGAGCGCAAGACGGCGCTGTTGCGCCGCGCCGGGGCGGAAGTCACCGTCGTGGCGCCCGAGCTCTGCGCCCCGCTGGCCGCCATGCGGGACCGCGGGGAGATTCGCTACCACGCAGGTGCCTGGGAGGATGCGCTGTCCGGCAGGCCGCGGCTGGTCGTCGCCGCGACGGACGACGCCCACGTCAACGCGGCGGTGGCAGAATCGGCCGACGCGGCCGGCATCCTGTGCAACGTCGTCGACGACAATGCCGCGTCCGGGTTCATCTTGCCCGCCATCGTCGACCGGGCGCCAGTCACGATCGCGATCGGCACCGGCGGGAACGCGCCGGTGCTGGCGCAACGCCTCAAGGCGCAAATCGAACGCTGGCTGCCGGGCCGGATTGCCCGCCTGGCGGCGCTCGCGGGACGCTGGCGCGGCCCGGTCAGGAAGCGCTTTGCGACGCTCGATGAGCGCCGCCGCTTCTGGCAGCGCTTCTTCGCCGGCCCGGTTGCTGCCCACATCCTTGCCGGCCGCGAAGCCCAGGCCGAAAAGCTGGTGCGCCTGGAACTCATGACCGGGGTCGAGGCGCGGTCGGCGGGTGAGGCGTACCTCGTGGGCGCGGGGCCGGGCGATCCGGGCTTGGTCACGATCCGGGGGCAGCAACTGATCGGCCAGGCGGACGTCGTGCTGCACGACCGCCTCGTGTCGCCGGAGATTCTCGACTTCGCCCGCAAGGAAGCGGAATTGATCGAGGTCGGCAAGTCGGCCGGGCGGAAGTCCGCGCGCCAGGAGGACATCAACGAACTGCTCGTGCGGCTGGTCCGGCAAGGCAAGCGCGTGTGCCGCCTGAAGGGCGGCGACCCCTTCGTGTTCGGGCGCGGGGGCGAGGAAGCGCGCGCGCTCGCGGACGCGGGGCTGCCGTACCAGGTGGTGCCGGGGATCACGGCGGCGCTCGGCGCGGCGGCTTCTGCCGGCATACCGCTGACCCTGCGGGGTGTGAGCGCCGGCGTGACCCTGGTGACGGCAAGGCTCGAGGCCGGGGCGAGCCCGGACTGGCCGGCGTTGGCCAGGGCAGGGCAGACGCTGGCCTTTTATATGAGTGCAGGCTC
>CBFGSB010000042.1:0-19181 GCA_965651325.1 uncultured Chromatiales bacterium
CGCACCCTGGCTATTCGCTCGTCCTCGGCGCGAACCGCGACGAGTTCCACGCGCGCCCGGCCGCGCCGCTCGGCTGGTGGCAGGACGCGCCGGACATCATCGGGGGGCGCGACCTGCAGGCGGGTGGTACCTGGCTCGCGCTGGCGCGTTCCGGCCGGTTCGCGACCGTCACCAACTATCGCGAGGACCTGGCGCCGCACCCGGGCGTGCGCTCACGGGGCGAGCTGGTCACGAATTTCCTGCAGGACGGCCGCACGGCGCTGCAGTTTGCGGACTCACTGGACGGCGACGACTATGCCGGCTTCAGCCTGCTCGCCGCCAGGCTGGGCGGCGGCAGCCAGGAACTCGCCTACGTGTCGAACCGCGGGGACAGGGCGCGTACGCTGTCGCCGGGGCTCTACGGTCTCAGCAACTCGTCACTCGATACGCCGTGGCCGAAGGTGCTGCGCAGCAAGGCGCGACTCGCCGCACTGCTCGAGAACGATCCCGATGCCGAGGCCATATTCGACCTGCTCGCCGACCGCACGCCGGGCAGCAGCGAGGACATCGCGGACGCGATCGCCGATGACCTTCCCGAAGCAACCGCCCGCGCGATCGCGGCACCCTTCGTTGTGACATCGGCTTACGGCACCCGCTGCTCGACCGCGGTCCTCGTGCGCACGAACGGCGAAGCGCAGGTTTTCGAGCGCCGCTTCGATATCACCGGCGCGGCGACCGGCGACTCGCATATCGCGATCGCGCTCCCATAGCACCGGTTGATGCAAGCAGTCAGAGCGACAGTCCGGGGCAGCCGATCCATTTACCGACCATTACTCGAATAGCCTGGATGTCGTGCGGAATGAACGCCCGTCGATCCAGGTCAATGCGTCATGTCGGCGCACCGCCCGAGGCTGGACTACAGGTCGAGCACGCGGATGAGCCATGACCGCATCGCGGCGATTTCCGCCGGGCAGACGGCATGCGCCATCGGGTACTCGTGCCACTCCACGTCGAAGCCGGCCTGCGCGATCCATTCCGCCGAGTGGCGCCCGAACTCGAGCGGGATCACGGGGTCGGCGGTGCCGTGCGCGATGAACACGGGCAGCTCTGAGGCCGGAAACGTTCGCTCGGCCAGCACTTCGGCCTCCAGTGCCTGCTCCAGCGGCAACCACGTCGACAGCCCCATTACCCCGGCGAGGCGATGCGGGAAGCGCAGCGCGGCGTGCAGCGCGATAGCGCCGCCCTGCGAGAAGCCGGCGGCCACGATGCGTGAGTAGTCGATGCCGCGCTCGTGCTCGCGCTCGATCAGCGCGCCCATGAGCTCGCTGCTCGCGCGGATGCCCTGCTCGTCCTGCGGCCCGTGCCGGTCCAGGCTCACGATGTCGTACCAGGCACGCATCGCCATGCCACCGTTGACCGTCACCGGCCGCACCGGCGCATGCGGGAACACGAAACGCACGGACGCATCGCCGAGCTGCAGCTCCGGCACGATGGGTTCGAAATCGTGGCCGTCGGCGCCCAGGCCGTGCAGCAGGACGACGCTGCTGTCCGGGTTGCTGCCGTGGACGACTTCGACGGTTTCAGGTCGGGCCATGCTCGTGTCTCCGTTCTGTAGCTGGTGCTGCCGCGCGAATCGCGCCGGCTGCGACCGCCCGCCGTATCGCGGGCTCCTGCAATGGGTTCGGCGATCTGTTATACCATCCCCGTTCCTTTTCTCATGCCACCGGCACATGCGATCCAGAATTTTGCACTTCACGGCCCTGCTCGGCCTGCTGCTGTTTGCGGCCGGCTGCGGGCAGAAAGGGCCGCTGTTCCTGCCGGGGGACCCGAACGAGGGCCGCACGGTCATCCCGGGACTCGAGCAGGCGCAGGAAGAAGAAGAGCCGGACCCGGGCGCAGAAGCGGCAACGCCGACGGTTACGCCCCGGGAAACGGACACCCAGGAAGAGCCTCCGCGCCCGTGAAGGCGCCGCTTCCCGCAATGCCGGCAACGGAGCCCGGGCGATGAGCGCCGACCGCCTGGTTCTCATCGACGGCTCGTCCTATCTTTTCCGCGCCTACCACGCGCTGCCGAAGCTGTCGTCCTCCCGCGGCGACCCCACGGGGGCACTGCTCGGTGTGCTCAACATGATCAACAAGCTCTGCCGCGAGGAGCCGACGGAGCACGTCGCCGTGGTCTTCGACGCGCCGGGCAAGACGTTCCGCGACGCGATGTTCGAGAAGTACAAATCGAACCGCCCGCCGATGCCCGACGACCTGCGCGCGCAGGTCGAGCCGCTGCTGGCGGCGGTGCAGGCGATGGGATTGCCGCTCCTGCGCATCGAGGGTGTCGAAGCAGACGACGTGATCGGCACGCTCAGCCGGCGCGCGGTCGCCCGTGGCATGCCGGTCCTCGTCTCGACCATGGACAAGGACATGGCGCAACTCGTCGGCGACGGCGTCACCCTCGTCAACACCATGAGCGGCACCGTGCTCGACCGCGAAGGCGTGAAAAAGAAGTACGACGTCTGGCCGGAGCAGATCATCGACTGGATCGCGCTCGTCGGCGACACCTCCGATAACATCCCGGGCGTACCGCGGGTCGGCGCCAAGACGGCCGCGAAGTGGCTGAACGAGTACGGCACGGCGGACGAGATTATCGCGAATGCAGACTCGATCGGCGGCAAGGTCGGCGAAAGCCTGCGCGAGAACCTCGACCAGTTACGCCTCTCGCGCGAGCTCGCAACCATCCGGGACGACGTCGCGCTGCCCTTCCAGCCGGAGGAGTTGAAGCGCACGCCGGCCGACGTGGAAAGCCTGCGGCAGCTCTACGGCGCGTTCGAGCTGAAGGCACTGCTCCGCCAGCTCGACGAGCAATTGACGGCCGAAATCGGCGAAGTCGCCGCCTCGGTGGAGGCCGTGCCGCGCGAAGGCCGCTACGAGACGATCCTCACGCGCGCGGAGCTCGACCGCTGGCTGGAGCGCATCGCGTCCGCCCCGCTGGTGTCGCTCAATACGGAAACAACCAGCCCGAATTACATGCAGGCGGAGCTCGTCGGGATCTCGCTCTCGGTGGAGCCGAAGGAAGCTGCCTACATTCCCGTGGGCCACGACTACCCGGGCGCACCGGAGCAGCTCGCCCGCGACGACGTGCTCGCGGCGCTTAAGCCGTTCCTCGAGGACCCTGAGCGCAAGAAAGTCGGTCACGACCTGAAGTACGACGCGCACGTCTTCGCGCGCTACGGCATCCGCCTGCGCGGCATCGCTTTCGACTCGATGCTGGAATCCTACGTGCTGAACAGCGTGGCGATCCGGCACGACCTGGACATCGCCGCGCGCCACTACCTGCAAATCGATACGGTCCTGCTCGAGGACGTCGCCGGCAAGGGCGCGAAGCAGCTCACCTTCGACCAGGTGGACTTAGGGCTTGCCGCGCCCTACGCCGCGGAGGACGCCGACGTGACGCTCCGCCTGCACGAGAAGCTGTGGGGCGAGCTCGGGAAAGATGCACCGCTCCGCAAGCTGTACGTCGAGATCGAGCAGCCGCTCTTGCCGGTGCTGTTCGGCATGGAACAGGCCGGGGTGCTCATCGACCGCGGGATGCTGAAAATCCAGAGCGGCGAGCTCACGGAGAAGATGGCGACCCTGGAAGCCATGGCGCACCAGCTCGCCGGCGGCCCGTTCAACCTGGGCTCGCCGAAGCAGCTCCAGGAGATTCTCTTCGGCACGCACGGCCTTCCGGTCATCCGCAAGACGCCGAAAGGCCAGCCATCCACCGCCGAGGACGTGCTCGCCGAGTTGGCGCGCGATTACGAGCTGCCGCGGCTGATCCTGGATTACCGCGCGGTGAGCAAGCTGAAGAGCACCTACACGGACAAGCTGCCGCTGCAGATCTCGAAGGCAACCGGCCGCGTGCACACCTCCTATCGCCAGGCGATCGCCGCGACCGGGCGGTTGTCGTCGACCGATCCGAACCTGCAGAACATCCCGATCCGCACCCCCGAGGGCCGGCGCATCCGGCAGGCCTTCGTCGCACCCGAGGGCCAGGTGCTGCTCGCCGCCGACTACTCGCAGATCGAGCTTCGGATCATGGCGCACCTGTCCGGTGACGATGGGCTGCTCGCCGCCTTCGCCGGTGACGAGGACATCCACCGCGCCACGGCCGCCGAGGTGTTCGGGCTGCCGCTCGCAGAAGTCAGCGCGGACCAGCGCCGGGCGGCCAAGGCCATCAACTTCGGGCTGATGTACGGCATGTCGGCGTTCGGGCTCGGCAAGCAGCTCGGCATCGGCCGGGGCCAGGCGCAGGAGTACGTGGACCTGTATTTCGAACGTTATCCGGGCGTCCGGCGCTTCATGGACGAAACCCGGCAGCAGGCGCGCGAGGCCGGCTATGTCGAGACCCTGTTCGGGCGCCGCCTCTACCTGCCGGAAATCAACGACCGCAACCCGCAACGGCGGCAATACGCGGAGCGCAGCGCCATCAACGCGCCGATGCAGGGCACGGCGGCCGACATCATCAAGCGCGCCATGATCGCGGTGCAGGACTGGCTCGAGCGAAGCGGCGCCCCGGGGCGCATGATCATGCAGGTGCACGACGAGCTGGTGTTCGAGGTGGCCGCAGCCGAGGCGGAGGCGCTGCAGGAGGAAATCGTCTCGCGCATGGCGGCCGCGGCTAGCCTGTCCGTGCCGCTGAAGGTGGAAGCCGGCCGCGGACGGAACTGGGACGAAGCGCATTAGTGCCGGGCCCCGGCGCGAGTCGTGGACGGTGCCTTTTCTGCCAGGCTTGTGCCGAAATCACGGTCCGGGGAACTCTTCCGGATTTCGGGGCTCAAAGTTCCCGAGTGCATTAGTCACTCGCCTGCTTACCTCCCTTTGCAGGCGTGCAGCCGGTTACCCCAAGCCGGTTGCGTACGACTTGAGCCCGGGCTCGCGAATGCGGGCCTGGGCTTTTTTTTCGCCCTATTCCACCAGCATGCGATCCAGCGCGGCCCGCGCCTCCTCGACGCCCTGCCGCGTGACGGCGGAAAAAAGCTCGACCGCCGTCCCCTCGCCCAGCTCGCGCCGGACCGCCGCCTGCGCGCTCGCCGCCTGGCCCCGTTTCAGCTTGTCGGCCTTGGCGAGCAGGATCGCCGCCGGCTTGCCGACCGCGGCCGCGAACGCGAGCATCTGGCGGTCGTAGTCGCTTAAGCCCCGCCGCACGTCGACGACCAGGAACAGGCCCCTAAGGCTGTGCCGCTCCTCGAAATACCGGGTGAGCAGGCGTCCCCAGTGCCGCCGGGTCGCCTCGGCAACCCGCGCGAAGCCGTAACCCGGCAGGTCCACGAGCCGCTGGCCGTCGCGCAGCGCAAAGAAATTCACGAGCTGGGTGCGCCCCGGGGTCTTGCTGGTGCGGGCGAACTGGCGCCGGTTGACGATGGCGTTCAGCGCGCTCGATTTGCCGGCGTTGGAGCGCCCGGCGAAGGCCACTTCCGCGCCGGTATCCGCCGGAAATTGCTCGAATTGATGCGCGCTGGACAGGAACCGGGCATCCGGGTACTGCGACATGGGAAGAGACCCCGATGTGTGTATAATTTCGAGCTTTGAGCGCTGCGGCGGCGGCTTCACAGAGCGCGCGCGGCGAAACTATAAGCCAGTACGGTTCCCGGAACATGATATTGAAGTACAGCGCATTCGCAATCGTAATGCTCGCGGCCGCCTCGCTTGCCAATGCCCAGGCATTGATCGAAGGCTCGGCGGAAGCCGGGAAGGCGAAATCGATCACCTGTGCCGCCTGCCACGGCGCCGACGGCAACAGCGTCAACCCGAACTGGCCGAACCTCGCGGGCCAGCACGCCACCTACATCGTGCAGCAACTGCAGGCGTTCAAGGACGGCACGCGAGCCGACCCGCTCATGACGCCGCAGGCGATGATGCTCACCGAGGACGACATGAAAAACCTCGCCGTGTACTACGCGTCGCAGCAGTCCGCGCCGAAGCCGGTTGCGGATGCGTCGACGTTGGACCTCGGGGAGTCGCTCTACCGCGGCGGCGATACGGATACCGGCGCGGCAGCCTGCATGGCCTGCCACGGCCCGACGGGACGCGGCAATCCCGCCGCTGCCTACCCGCTCCTGCGCGGGCAGTACAGCGTTTACCTGGCGAAGCAACTCCGCGATTACGCCGCGGGAACGCGCACATCCGACAATCCGCAAGGCATGATGCAGGATATCGCGTCCAGGCTGTCCGAAGACGACATCCTCGCGATCGCCTCTTACATGCAGGGCCTGAAATAGGCACCTTTCCCACTCGTTCGAACCCAGGATCATTCGATGAAGCATCTGTTGATACTCGGGGCGCTGCTGGCATTCGTCCTTGCCGGCTGCGATTCCGGCACCGAGCCGGGCGAGCCCGCGACCGATACGAGTAGTACGCCGGCGGAGCAGCAGCCGGCGGCCGAGCAGCCCGCCGACGTCGAGGAAACGGCCGAGGACCCGGACGCAGCCGCGCCGCAGGTCGTCGAGGAATCGGCATCCGTATCGGACGACCTGCAGCCCGACGCGCAGCCCCTGACGCTGGCGCGGTCCGACACCAGCGAAGCCCGCGGCGACTGGAAGTACGAGGAAGGCAAGCAGTTCGACCGCCTGGTCCCGACCCAGCCGACGGTCGGCGGCTCCGACAAGATCGAGGTGGCCGAGGTGTTCTGGTATGGCTGCCCGCACTGCCTGAGCCTCGAGCCCTACGTCAACCGCTGGGTCGAGCAGGCGCCGGCCAACGTGCGCTTCGTGCGCATCCCGGCCGTGTGGAACCCGCTGGTCAAGCTGCACGCGCAGCTCTACTACGCGGAGCAGGTGCTGGTGAAGAACGGCGCGATCACGAAGCCGGAAGAGTTCCGCGCGGCGGTGTTCCAGGCGTATCACCAGCGCGGTAACCGGCTCACGTCGGAAGGCGCGATCGAGAAGTTCTTCGTCGACCACGGCGTCCCGGCCGAGCAATTCCAGTCGGCCTGGGGCTCCTTCGAGGTTGCCCAGAAGCTCCGCGTTGCCGAGGACCTGGCGCGCCGCTACAGCATTTCCAGCGTGCCGACGATGATCGTGAACGGCAAGTACCGCACCGGCCCGCAGCAGGCCGGCGGGCTACAGCAAATGATCGACGTGGTGAAGGAGCTGGTCGCGCGCGAAACGGCGCGGTAGCCTTCCGGACGCCAGGGGGTTCCCGCTGCAATGGCGCCCCCGCAACGCTGAAGCGCTATGATTGGGCGCATGAAAATCCTCATGGCGGCGGTCGGCTTCGCTTGCCTCGCGGGCGCACCCGCCGCCGCCTCACCCGCCGACGACGCATTCGAGCAGCTCGCGGCCGACTACCTCGACGACCTGCCGGCGTTTTCGCCGGTGGCCGCGACGGCTCTCGGCGATCACCGCTTCGACGACCGCCTCGACCAGGTGGATGCCGCCGCCCGCACCCGTGCGCTCCGGCGGTACCGGAAGTACGCGACCGCCCTGGACGCGATCGACCGCGACGCGCTGTCGCGCGCCAACCAGGTCGACGCGGAGCTGCTGCTGGCCGAGCTGGACTCGCGCATCTGGTCGCTGGAAGTGCTCGAGGAGTGGGCCTGGAACCCGCTCGTCTACGTCGGCCTCGCGGGCTCCTCGCTGTACACGCTGCTGGCGCGGGATTTCGCGCCGCTCGAGGAACGGCTGGACGATGCCGCCTCGCGCCTGGAGCAGTTTCCGCGCTTTTTCCGCCAGGTCCGCGAGGCGCTGCAGCCGGAACGTGTGCCCGAAGTACACGCGGAAACCGCCATCGCCCAGAACCAGGGCCTCAATGCGATCATCGACACCATGATCGTGCCGCGGCTGGGCGAGGTGCCGCCGGAGCTTTCGGCGAGGCTCGAGTCCGCCATCGCGACCGCACGCGATGCATTGAGCGGGCAGCAGGCCTGGCTGCGCACCGAGCTCGCGCCGGCGGCGAGCGGTGACTTTCGGCTGGGTGCGCGCCTCTTCGACCAGAAGCTCACGCGTACCCTGAACTCGCCGCTCAGCCGGCAGGAGATCCGGCGGCGCGCCGAGAGCGAATACGCCGCGGTGCGGGACGCGATGTTCCGCGTATCGAAGTCGATCTACGCCGAGCTGCATCCCTACGCCACTTTCCCCGACTATCCCGATGAAGCCTTCAAGCAGGTCATCATCCGTGCGGCACTGCAGGAAGCCTACCGGCACCTGCCGGACCCGGATGCGATCGTCGACATCGCGCGTCGCGATCTCGAGCAGGCGACGGCGTTCGTCGCGAGTCACGATATCGTCAGCCTGCCCGACGAGCCCATCGAGATCATCGTGATGCCGGAGTACCAGCGCGGCGTGGCGGTGGCGTACCTCGACCCGCCGGGGCCTCTCGATAAAGGGCAGGCATCGTTCTACGCCGTCGCGCCATTGCCCGGGGACTGGACGGAGGAGCAGGTTACGTCGTTCCTGCGCGAGTACAACCTGTACTCGATCCAGAACCTCACGCTGCACGAAGCGATGCCCGGTCATTACCTGCAGCTCGCCCACAGCAACAATTACCCTTCCCTGCTGCGCGCCGTGCTGTGGTCCGGCCCGTTCGTAGAAGGCTGGGCGGTGTACGGCGAACGCGTGATGATCGACGAGGGTTACCTCGACCACGATCCGCTGATGCAGCTCATCAACCTCAAGTGGTACCTGCGCACGGTGACTAACGCGATCATCGACCAGGCGATCCACGTCGACGGGATGGGCCGCGAGGCCGCCATGCGGCTGATGATCGAGGGCGCGTTCCAGGAAGAGCGCGAGGCTGCCGGCAAGTGGACACGCGCGCAACTGACGTCCACCCAGTTATCGACCTACTTCGTCGGCTACCAGGAGCACCGCGACATGCGCGAGGCCGTGGAGCGCGCGTGGGGCGACGAGTTCTCGCTGCGCCGCTACCACGATGCTGCGTTGTCCTTCGGCTCGCCGCCAGCCAGGTACGTGCGCGCGCTGCTGCTCGAGGAACCGATCCCGCGCCGCACCGCGGCCGCGAATTGACGCTGCCGAAGTTTTCTAGCTGCTCGAAAATTTCATGAGCAGGATGCCGGACACGATGAGCATGGCGGCGACGACGCGTACCGGGTTCATCGATTCGCCCAGCATGACCACGCCGAGGACGAATGCGCCGACCGCTCCGATTCCGGTCCAGACCGTGTAGGCGGTGCCGAGCGGCAGCGATTTCATCGAACCTGCCAGCAGCATGACACTCGCGATCATCGCGACGACGGTGACGGTCGTTGCCCATGGCCGGGTGAAGCCGTCCGACAGCTTCATGGCAAAGGCCCATACGACTTCCAGCAGGCCCGCGGCAACCAGCAGCATCCAGGCCATGACAGCCCTCCTTTAATCAAAGGCCGGGCCGTCCCGGACATCCATCCCGTTGCCGGGCCGAGGGCGTGGCCTCGTAGTGTTCGAGCACTCATGCGTGCCGAGCCGGCGGTAGAGCTTATACCGGTTCGTTATTTCGCGGGCCGCCGGAACGCACTCCGGCGATTGTTGCCGCCCTGCCACAAGCGTTCCGTGAGTGCCTACAAAGTAAGCAGTTTTTGGCAGGCTCGACTTCCCCATCCCCGATGAAATGGCCGTCGACTCGGGACCGGAAGGCTTAGACGCTGCCCGTGACGCGTTGCACTCCGCGCGAACCCGGTCGTATCCTTGACGCCACACCGGTCCGTTCCGGACCAACTAAAGTCCCACTTTGTCGCTGCCGCGGAGAGCTTCCTCCGCCGCCCGGCATGTTCCCCGTTTACCCCTGCCTCCGCACACTGTTCGTGTGCACCTCGGCCTTGTCAAGGAGTACGTCATGCACCGCACACCGTTACACAATGCAATACGACACGCGCTTTACTTCGGCGCGGTGGCGACGGCGGGGGCGTACGCGCCACAAGCCACATCACAGGAGGCGCAGCCGGACCCGGACCTCGAACAGATCACGGTCACCGGCTCGCGCATCGCAACCGACCCCAACCTGATTTCATCCGCACCGGTTTCGCAGGTGAGCGCCGAGGAGCTCACGTATCGCGGCATCACCCGGGTCGAGGACCTGATCAACGACTTGCCGCAGATCACGCCGGAGCTTTCTGCCAACGAATCGAACGGTGCGACCGGCACCGCGACCCTCGACCTGCGCGGACTCGGCTCGGACCGCACCCTGGTCCTTGTGAACGGGCACCGCATGGGCTTCGGCGACCCGTTCGCCCTGGCGCCGGATGTCAACCAGATTCCCGGTGCACTGGTCGAGCAGGTCGAGCTCCTGACCGGCGGCGCGTCGTCCACCTACGGTTCGGACGCCATGGCGGGTGTGGTCAACTTCATCATGAAGGACGACTTCGAAGGCTTCCAGCTCGACCTGCAGTATTCCGGCTACCAGCACAACCAGGGCCATGACGCGGTGCAGGAGCAGATCGCGGCGGCTGGCTTCGAGCAGGCGCCGAGCGATGTCACGGACGGCGGCACCGTGAGCGCGAACGTCATCATCGGCATGAACAGCGAAGACGGTCGCGGCAACCTCACGGGCTACCTCGGCTATCGCGACATCAATGCCATAACCCAGGACTCACGCGACTTCAGCGCCTGCGCGCTCGACAGCGGCTCCGGGGGTGGGCAGGTATGCTCGGGTTCGGCCACCCGCGCGCCGGCGTTGATCACGGATTTCGGGGATTCCTACTTCATGGTGGAGGGCGACGAACTGTTACCCTGGGACGGAACCACCTACAACTTCGGCCCGCTTAATCACTTCCAGCGTCCCGATGAACGCTATACCGGCGGCATCTTCGGCAACTACGCCGTGGACGAGCATCTCGAAGGCTACGCCGAGTTCATGTTCATGGACGACCGCAGCCTGGCGCAGATCGCGCCGAGCGGCGCGTTCTTCGTGACCGATACGATACAGTGCGCCAACCCGTTCCTGTCCACCCAGCAGCAGGGTGTACTCGGATGCGGTCCCGGCGTAGAGAGCGTGCCGTTCTATATCGGGCGCCGTGCGGTTGAAGGCGGTCCTCGATTCGACGACCTGCGCCACACCTCGTTCCGTTCGCTGGTAGGCGCGCGCGGTGAGATTACCGACAACTGGAGCTACGATGCGTTCGCCAACTTCTCGCGCCTGATCTACAGCGAGACGTACCAGAACGACATGTCCACGACCCGCATCATCCGCTCGCTCGACGTCGTCACGGATGACCGCATCGATGAAGAAACCGGAGAACCCCTGGATCCGGCAACCTTCGGGCAACCGGTCTGCCAATCCGTCGTCGACGGCTCCGATCCCACCTGCGTGCCCTGGAACCTCTTCCAGGAGGGCGGCACGACGCAGGAAGCACTGGACTACCTCACGTTGCCGCTGTTCTCCGACGCCCAGCTCGACATGGACCAGTTCGTCGCCTTCGTGACCGGTGACCTGTCCGACCAGCTCACCAGCCCCTGGGCGAACGAAGGTGTCGAGATGGTATTCGGTGCCGAGTACCGCGACGAGTCCTTCGATTTCAACCCGGACCAGGGCTTCCAGAGCGGCGACGGCGCCGGGCAGGGCGGCCCGATCCCGCCGGTTTCCGGATCCCAGAACGTCACCGAGGTATTCACCGAGTTCCGCGTGCCGATCGCGGAAGGCCGAACGGGACTCGAATCCCTGGTGCTCGACCTGCGCTACCGGTATTCCGACTACAGCACGGGCGTCGACGCGGACACGTTCAACATCGGCGGATCGTGGATCCCGGTAGAGGGCATCAAGTTCCGGGGCGGTTTCTCGCGGGCAGTGCGGGCAGCCAACATACGCGAGCAGTTCGAGCCGCTGAACCTGGGATTGTGGGGCGGCACCGACCCCTGCGCCGGCGCGACGCCCGAGCTCTCGGCCGCCGCCTGCGCCAACACCGGCGTGACCGCGGCGCAATACGGCAACGTGCCCGCGAACCCGGCCGGCCAGTACAACGCGTTCTTTGGCGGCAATCCCGATCTCGAGCCCGAGAAGTCCGATTCCATCACCTTCGGTGCCGTCCTGACGCCCGAGCAATGGTTCGAGGGCCTGACGCTGAGCATCGACTACTGGAGCATCGAGATCGAGGATGCGATCGACGACAGGGACCCGGGATTTTTGATTCGCCAGTGTGCCGCGAGCGGCGATCCGGAGGTCTGCGGCCTGATCAGCCGCGGACCCAACGGCAATCTCTGGCTCGGGCAGAATGCCGTGACATCCGAGAACTTCAACATCGGGTTCTTCGATGTGGCCGGCATCGACGTGGTCGCGAGCTATGCCCTGGAAGCCGGGGGAGCGGGCAGCTTCGACTTCAGCTTGCGCGGCACCTGGCTCGAGAAATTCGATGAGCAACCGCTGCCGGGAGGCGTGGTCAATGAGTGCGCCGGCACCTGGGGCGGGAGCTGTGAGCGGCCGCGGCCGGAGTGGAAGCACATGCTGAACACCGTGTGGACCACGCCATGGGACGGTCTTGCTCTAACGGCCGCGTGGCGTTACGTGGGCGAAGTCGACGAGTTCGAACAGGACCGGTACACGGCCAGCGCGCAGCACTACGTCGACCTCTCGGGCACGTACTACGCCGACTGGTTCGGCGAGGAAACCGTGGTGACTGCCGGCGTGAGCAACGTGCTGGACAACGACCCGCCGGTCAGCGGGCTGTTCGGCAACGTGTCGACGTACGGCAACGGCAACACCATCCCGGCGACCTGGGACGCGCTCGGCCGCTACTGGTTCGTCGGGCTGACGCAGCGATTCTGATCCGCCGGTCGGCGGCGGCGGCGGCCGTGCCCGCCGTCGCCGCGCTGCCGCACGGGTTATCATAGCCGCATGGCAGTCTCGCCCGGCCAGCAGGAGCAGGCAGCACAACTCGTTCGAGAAGCGGAGCAGGCGCTGAAGCGCCGGGATGCCGCGGCGGCGTTCGACGCGCTGCGCCGCGCCGAGGCCCTCGCGCCGGACAGCGTGCCCGTGCATCTGTACAAGTCCCTCGCCTACCGGGCGACGGGCGACCTCGCGGCGGCGCAGCGTGCCGTCGAAAAAGCGTTGGCGCTCGATCCGTATGATTTCATCGCACGGCTCTCGAGGGCCTGGCTGGTCGACCAGCAGGGTCACGCGCGCCAGGCCGCGGTCCTCTACGAGCAGGCGCTCGCCATTGCCCCGCCGCCGGAGCAAATCCCGCCGGATCTCGCCAAACCGGTGAGCCGCGCGCGTGCGGCGGTGGCGGAAAAGAACGCGGCCCTGAAGGCGCACCTGCTGGGCCGCGTTTCGGCCATACGGGCGCGTCACCCGGATGCGCCGCTGCAGCGCTTCGACGAGAGCCTCGCCATCCTCGCGGGAGAGGCAAAAGCCTATGTGCAACAGCCGCTCCTGCTGCATTACCCGCAGCTCCCGGCGGTCCCGTTCTTCCCGCGCGAGCTGTTTCCCTGGCTTCCGGAGCTCGAGGCGGCGACACCGGTGATCGTGGAAGAGCTGCAGGCCGTGTTGCAACAGTCGGGTACCGAGCCGTTCGCGCCGTACATCGACTACCCGGCCGGGGCACCGCTCAACCAGTGGGAGGAGCTCAATCGTTCGCGCCGCTGGAGCTCTTTCTTCCTGTGGCGCGACGGCAAGCGGCAGGAGGCGGCCTGCGAGCGCTGTCCGCGCACCGCCGAGGTGCTGGACAGCCTGCCGATGGCGCGCCAGAGCGGCTACGCACCGACGGCCATGTTCTCCGTGCTCGACGCCAACACGCGGATACCGCCGCATACCGGCTCGATCAACACGCGCGCGGTCGTGCACCTGCCGCTGGTGCTGCCGGGCACCTGCACGTTCCGCGTCGGCAACGTCACGCGCGAGTGGCGCATGCACGAAGCCTGGGTGTTCGACGACACCATCGAGCACGAGGCGCGGAACGACAACGACGAGCTGCGGGCGATCCTGATCTTCGACGTCTGGAATCCCTACCTGTCCGAAGCCGAGCGCGAGCTGGTCACGGCCATGATGGCGGCAAGGGCGGAATTCCTCGGCGCACAGGGCGGCTGAGCGCCGCGCGCAGCGCCGGCGTTATTCGAGGATCGATCGCACAGTTCCGAGAAACGGCTCGTAGTGCCGCCAGCGGCCGCTCGAGCGCGTGTGCAGTGCCTCCCGCACCTGCCAGACGCTGGCCGTCTTTACCTGGCTGCCGCTTTCCCGGAACGCGAGGCAGCGCGCGTCCCATTCGAGCCCCAGGAATTGCAGCAGGCGGCGCAGCATCGGCTCCGGCTCCCGCACCAGCTGGTCGTAGTCGACGGTGAAGAGAGTTTCGCCGAGGCAAGCCTGCCAGTGCTGTATCAAACGCTCGTGCTGCTTGTAATACCGGGCCGTGTCCTCGAGGTCCGTGGCATAGGCGAGCCCGCCGGCGAGCTGCTGGAACCAGATCGACAGGCACACATCGAGCGGCTCCCGGCGCGTATAGACGATCCGCGCGGACGGAAACAGCGCCTTGATGAGCCCCAGGTAGAGGAAATTGTCCGGCCGCTTGTCGGTGACGTTGCGGCTTTCGGGGAACAGCTTCTGCACGTGCGAAATATAGCGGTCGGCCACGCCGGCCAATTCTTCGCGCGTAGTGGCGAGGGCCCGTTCCGGATACGGGCTCAAATGGCGTGCTATCAGCCAGGGCAGGTAGTCCAGCTCGCCGCCCGCGGTGATCGACGGGTGGCCGGCCAGCATCTGCTCGACCAGGGTCGAGCCGGACCGGAACATGCCGCAAATGAAGATCGGCGCGGCGGCTGAACCGGTGCTGTGGCTGCGGATCCACTCCGGATTGAACGCCTCGATCAGCCGATCGACGGCCGCGTCCCCCGCCGCCGCATCGTACGCGGGGCTGCGGGCCTTGCCGAGCTCGTTCGCCGCGCGGTAAGCGGCGAACGCATCCTCGTACTGCTCCAGGTCGTCGAGCGCCTTGCCGAGCGCGAAGGACAACTCCTCGCGTGCTGCGGGGTCGTGTTCGGCCGCCTTGATCGCCGCGCGCAGTTCATCGAGCAGGGGATCGTCCGGGCTCGTTACCCGGCGGGCATGCACGAGGCGCGACAGGGCCCCGGCATGCCCGGGCTCGATCGCGAGGATCCGCCGGTAGAGCTCCGCGCCCGCTTCCCTTTCGCCCTGCTCCTCGTGCAGGCCGCCGCGGTTGAACAGGGCCGGGACGTACTCCGGGTCGATGGCGAGCGCCCGGTCGTACATCTCCGCCGCCTGTTCCGGTCGGCGCAGCTCCGAGTACAGGACGCCAAGGTTCGACCAGACCTCCTGGACGCGCTCGATTCCCAGGCGTGCCGCCTCCTGGTAGGCGCTTACGGCCTCGTCGTAGCGTTTCGCTTTCTTGTAGAGCAACGCAACGTTGAAATGCGCGGCCGCCATCCCCGGCTGGCGCTGCAACAGCCGCTCATAGTGGCCGATTGCCGCGTCCGTTCGCCCCCGCCGGTCGAGCATGTTGGCAAGCAGGCCGTAGTAATAGAGCTCGTCGGGCCTCTCCCCGGTCAGCGCCTCCAGTCCGGCGACCGCGTCATCGGCCCGCCCGCTCTGCATGTAGAGCTCGACCTGCGCCCGCAATACGGCCTCGCGCTCCTGGCCGGACGCGGCCAGTTGCTCGTAGGCCCGCTCAGCCTCCCGCAGCTTGCCGCGCGCGTGCAGGTCCCGCGCCTGCCGGAAAGCCGTGGCGAATTCCGTAGCGCTCATCGATCCGCCGCGGCCGCCACCGTCAGCTCCGCGGCACGACGTCGAAGGCGACCGTCGTCCGCGCCCGGTCGGAATCGAAGGGCACGGTGCCGTGCCACATGTACGACGGAAACAGCACGAGCCGTCCGACGGCCGGCTGGATGAGGCGGCGCGCTTTGCCATGCTCGCCGAGGTCGATGTCCGGCTCGCCGAACTTGAGCCCGCCGCCGGCGGCCTCGTTGCCTTCGATCTCGGGAGGAATATCGACGTAATACGCGGAGCTGATCCAGCCCAGCGGATGCATGTGCATGTTGTGATAGCCCGCGCGCCGCAGCCGCACGGACCACGATGCCGCGAACCCGAATTTCCCGGTGCGCCGCGACAGCAGGGGGTGCTCCGGGTGCTCCGGCATGCGGCCGATGTAGTCGGCGATGCACTCCGCCAGGCTCGCGACCAGCGCCTGGATTTCCGGCGCGCGCTGCAGGAACAAATCGCCCGCCGTTTGCGTGCCGCCGCGCAGCGTCTGCTCCGCCGGATGCTGTTTCGCGAAGTGCAGCGCTCCGAGGACCTCGTTCAGGCGCGCGTTGAACTCCGCCGCGCTGGCGAAACCGTCCGGCACCGGTACGTCGTACACGCGCACGAATTGGTCGTAGTCGTTCAGGATGGCATCCCGCTCGTCGCCGAGCAGCCGCCAGCAGAGCCCCAGGTAGGCGAGCGCCCGCTGGTTGTGCGGCATCTGCGCCGCGCCGGCTTTGGCGTGGGCCAATGCTTCGTCCGGCCGGCCGCGGGCAAGCAGCGCGCGCGCGAAGCTTACGCGCTGGTCGGGCACCGAGCCGGGCATGTTGACCGCGGCCGCGTGCAGCTTGAGTGCCTCGTCCCAGCGGCCTTCGTTTTCGAGCGTGAAGGCGAGCAGGCTAACGAGCTCGCTCGACCGCCGGTTCGGGCCCAGCGCCGCGAGCAGCACGCGCTCGGCCTCCTCGTACCGCTCCTGCTGGTTGAGCGCCACGGCGTAGGCGTGCTGCAGGTCGCTAGCTTCCGGATGCCGCGCGAGCGCCGCCCGGTAGGAATCGAGGTATTCCTCCACGCGGCCGCCCTGCCACAGCAGTGAATTCAGGTTGCGGTGGCTGACCGCGTCCAGCGGATTGCGCTCGAGGGCCGCGCGGTAGGCCGCGATCGCCCGGTCCATATCCTGCAAATCCGCGAGCGCGTTGGCGCGATTGTGGTGCAGCTCGGCGCGGTCGAGCCCGAGCCGCACCGCCTGATCGTAGTGCTCGAGCGCCGCGCGCGGCTCGTTTTGCATGCGCAGGCAAACGCCCAGGTTGTGGTGCGCCTCGGCGTAATCGGGACGCCGCTCGATCGCCTCGCGGTAGCAGTCGACCGCCTCGGCGAACCGCTCCTGCCGCTTGTACACATTGCCGAGCGAAAGCCACGCGCTGGCATCCTTCGGGTCCAACTCCAGGCAGCGGCGGAACGCGGCTTCGGATTCCGGGAACTGCCGCGCATCCAGGCGCGCCAGCCCGAGGTTTCGCCACGCGTCGAGGTAGCGCGGCTGCAGCCGCACGGCTTCGGTGTAGCTCTCGATCGCTTCTGCGGAGCGCCCGCTGCGCGCCAGCGCGTTGCCGAGGTTGTTGGCGACCTCGGCCTGCTCGGGAAACAGCTTCAGCGAGGCCTGCATGTACTCGATTGCCGCCTCGTACTCGCCGCGCTGCGAATGCAGCACGCCGAGAAGCTGCAGCGCCGCCGGATGCGCCGGGTTCTCGTCGAGGATTTGCCGATAGCGGGCCATGGCAGCGTCCAGCTTGCCCTGCCGGTGCAGGACCAGGGCATCACGCAACGCCGGGGTGAACCCGGGAGCAGCGCTGGCGCTGGAACTTTCGATCATCGCGGGGCTCCGGGAAAGAGAAGGTGATTATAACGCCGCGCGCGCAGGCTCCCGCCAGGAACCCGGAGGCACAACGAAAACGGCGGGCACGAGGCCCGCCGTTCCCTCATACGCTCGCGCTCCGGTCAGAAGCGCTGCGTCAGGCCGACGAACCAGTAGCGGCCCAGGGCATCCCAGGTGCTCGGGATGGTGTTGCCGTTACCGAACGTCCCAACGGTGCCGAACCAGCCGCTGACCGGCGGGTCGTTGTCCGTCAGGTTGGTGATGCCGACGTTGACGACCGTCTCTTCACCCCCGAACCAGTCCGCCGTGTAGCTGGCGGTCAGGTCGAAGTAGTGCTGAGCCCTGGCGGTGTAGCCGTCGGGATTGCCGAACATCTCCACTTCGCCCACGTAGCGCCAGCCGCCGATGAAGGTCCAGGTCTCCCAGGGCGACTGCCACACGGTGCTGAACGTGTGCTTCCACTCGGGACGCGGACGGCCGCAGCTCGAGCCCCAGAACCCCGCACACTCGATCGTCTCGGAGCCCGGGATCGGCTCCTCGTCGTACTTCGAGAGCCACGTGCCACGCAGGTTCAGGTCGAAGCTGCCGAAGCTGGTCGTGTCGATCAGGTAGTTACCCACGATGTCTACGCCCGCCACATCGAACGAGCCGATATTGACGTTGGTGGAAACCACGGCGTTCTGGCCGAGCCAGAGGTTGCCGTTCGAACCGCGCTGGATGAGGCCGCAGAGCAGCGGATCACCGGTAGCGCCACAGCGGTTGATGATCAGCTCCGGGTCGATCGTATCGATCGCGTCCTCGATCTCGATGCTCCAGTAGTCGACCGACAGCGTCAGCCCGTCCACGAGGCCGGTGAGGACCACGCCAGCCGTGATGGAGTCGGACGACTCCGGCCCGAGGTCCGGGTTGCCGCCGAAGATCGCGTTGTACTGGCCGGCCGGGTTCGACGGCACAGCGCCGTAGCGGCCCGCGGAAACACCCGTCAGTACACACTGCTCCTGCGTCAACTCGGGATCCGGCCCCGCGCAGGGATCGGTACCGCCCCACAGGCCGAGGCTCTGCGGCGCGAACAGCTCGCGGATGTTCGGTGCGCGCACCGCCCGTGAGAAGCCGCCGCGGAACTTCACGCCCTCCGTGGGGACCCAGGAACCGCCGATGTTGTAGGTATCGGCATCGATCCCCGTGCTGTAGTCAGAGTAGCGGTACCGCAGGTCGAGCGAGAGCGCCTGGGCGAACGCCCTGTCCTGCGCAATCGGGATGCGGAACTCCGTGAAGAGCTCGGTGACATCCTGCGCACCGGACACCGCGGAGGTCGGGCCGCCCTGGCCGGCACCGTCGCCGCTCTGGAAGTTCTGGTCCGGGTTGTAGTCGAAGGTTTCTTCGCGGTACTCCGCACCGAACACCATCTCGACGCCGTCGCTGGCCCATGGCAGCACCCAGCCCATGTCGGTCAGGTCGCCGCTGACGAAGCCGACGAACTGGTCCTGGTTCAACTCGCCTTTCGCGAAGAGCGGCTGGATCAGGTAATCGAGCGCGGCCTGGGTCACGCCCCCTTCCTGGAACACGTTGTAAGGCACGCAGTTCGGGTCGACGCCGTTCAGCACCGAGGCACAGACGGGGTTACCGTCCGCGTCCGGCACCACGTCCAGCGCCCGCTGCACGCGCCGGATCGAGAAGTCGTTCTCGT
>CBFGSB010000043.1:0-19095 GCA_965651325.1 uncultured Chromatiales bacterium
TACGGCGTGCGCGACCTGCGCGCGTTTTTCGAAAACGATCTCCGCTTCCTGCGGCAGTTCCACTAGCGTAGCCCGGCAATGAAGTTTCCTCTTAGCTGGCTCCGCGAGTGGACCGCCCCCGACCTGCCGGTCGAACAACTGGCCGAGCGGCTGACGTTGGGCGGCCACGAGGTCAAGGCCATCGAAATAGACGGCGAGGCGCTCGCCGGCGTCGTCGTAGGCGAAGTGCTCGAATTCGGCCGCCACCCGAATGCCGACCGGCTGAGCCTGTGCCGCGTCTCGAACGGCAAGGAAGAGTTCCAGGTCGTCTGCGGCGCACCGAACCTCGTCACCGGCATGAAGAGCCCCCTGGCGCTGCCCGGCGTGAAGCTGCCGAACGGCGTGAAGCTGCGGCGCAGCAAGATCCGTGGCATCGAATCGAACGGCATGCTGTGCTCGGCACGCGAGCTCGGTCTCGGCGACGACGCGGCCGGCATCATCCACCTGCCGGACGATGCGCCCGTTGGCGCCGACCTTGCCGGCTATCTCGGCCTGCCGGACCCGGTGCTCGACGCCGACCTGACGCCGAACCGCGGCGACTGCTTCAGTATCCTCGGCATGGCCCGCGACGTGTCGGCCTTGACCGGGAGCGCCTTGCAAGACGCGGGCGCGCCGGCCGTGCGGCCGGACATCGACGATGTGCATCCCGTTGCGATCGAGGAGCCGCGCATTTGTCCGCGTTTCGCCGGGCGCGTCGTGCGCGGCATCGACCCGAACGCGCGGACCCCGGTCTGGATGACCGAGCGGCTGCGACGCAGCGGCCTGCGCGCGATCCACCCGGTGGTCGACGTCACCAACTACGTCATGCTCGAGCTGGGACAGCCGCTGCACGCCTACGATCTCGACCGGCTGCGGGGCGCTATCCGCCCGCGCCTGGCGAAGGACGGTGAGACGGTCACGCTGCTCGACGAGCGGGAAGTGCGGCTCCGCAACGATACGATCGTCATCAGCGATGACTCGGGGCCAATCGGCCTCGCCGGGATCATGGGCGGGCTCAGCACGGCCGTCACGGCCGGGACGACCAACGTGTTCTTCGAAGCCGCGTTCTGGCCGCCGGCCCTGATGGCCGGCCGCGCCCGCTCCTACAACCTGCACACGGACGCGTCCCTGCGCTTCGAGCGGGGGGTGGACCCCGCGGGGCAGGCGCGGGCCGTCGAGCGCGCCGCGCGGCTGCTGCTCGACATCGCCGGCGGCAAGGCCGGGCCGCTCGACGACACGGTGCACGCCTCCGAGATGCCGGGCAGGCCGCCGGTCCGCCTGACGCCCGGGCGGCTGCACACCGTCCTCGGCGCCGACATTCCCGCGCCGTCGGTCGGCGACTACCTGCAACGCCTCGGCCTCGAGGTCGAGGCGAGCGACGGCGGCTGGACCGTCACGCCGCCGAGCTTCCGTTTCGATCTCGCCATCGAGGACGATCTGGTCGAAGAGGTGGCACGCGTGCACGGCTACGATCGGATACCCGTCACGACGGCGACCGCGCCGCTGCCGCTCCGGCCGCTGACCGAGCGGCACGTCGATCCCGAGCGCATCGCGGATACGCTGGTCGCGCGCGATTACCAGGAAGTGATCACCTGGAGTTTCATCGAACCTTCGATGCATCGGCGTTTCGCCGGCGACGCCCCGGCGCTCGAGCTCGCGAACCCGATATCGACCGAGCTCTCCGTGATGCGCGCGTCGCTCTGGCCCGGGATGCTCCGGGTGGCGGCGGCGAACCTTGCGCGGCAACAGGAACGCGTGCGGTTGTTCGAGGTTGGGAAGTCGTTTCACGGCACGCTGGAGGCGCCGGTGGAAACGCTGCGCGTGGCCGCCGTCGCGATCGGTAGCGCGTTGCCGGAGCAGTGGTCGGCCAGCGCGCGGGAGGTCGATTTCTTTGACATAAAGTCGGATATCGAAGCGCTGCTGGAACTCACCGGGGAGGGTCCTGCGTTCACGTTCCGGGAGACGGAGCACGCCGTGCTGCAGCCCGGCCAGGCGGCCGAGATCCTGCGCGGCGGGACGCCCGTCGGGGTCGCCGGGAAGCTGCACCCGAGCGTCGCTGAAGCGCTGGAAATACAGGCAGATGTGCTGCTTTTCGAACTGGATGCGGAACAGGCTTTTGCGGCCCGCGTGCCGGCCGCCCGGGCGGTCTCCAGGTACCCGGCAATCCGGCGCGACATCGCCGTCGTCGTCGACGAGACAATCGCCGCGGGTACGCTCGCCGATGTCGCGATTGCGGCGGCGCCGGCTATCATACGCCAGGCATTCGTTTTCGACGTGTACCGCGGACCCGGTATAGAAGCTGGGCTAAAAAGCGTAGCTTTAGGCTTGATTTTGCAGGAAACTTCGCGCACCCTTACCGACGCCGATGCAGACGCGGCACGCGACGCCGCGGTGAAAAATCTGCAGCAGGAATTCGCCGCGGTTTTGAGAGACTAGAATCACATGGCCTTGACTAAAGCAGACATGGCGGAATCCCTGTTCAATGAACTGGGACTCAACAAGCGCGAAGCTCGCGAGCTCGTGGACCTGTACTTCGAGGAATTGCGATCGGCGCTTGCGGTCGGGGAGCAGATAAAGCTCTCCGGATTTGGAAATTTCGATCTTCGGGACAAGAACGAACGTCCGGGCAGGAATCCGAAAACGGGAGAAGAGATTCCCATCACGGCGCGCCGCGTGGTGACTTTCAGGCCAGGACAAAAACTAAAAGCCCGAGTAGAGGCCTATGCTGGAACCGGGGAATAACGACGAACTGCCTCCAATACCTGGTAAACGCTATTTCACCATCGGTGAAGTAAGTGATTTATGTGCGGTCAAGCCGCACGTCCTCAGATACTGGGAACAGGAATTTCCGCAACTGAAGCCGGTGAAGCGGCGCGGCAACCGGCGCTATTACCAGCGCCAGGACGTGCTGATCATCCGCCAGATCCGGAGCCTGCTGTACGACGATGGCTTCACGATCGGTGGCGCGCGGCAGCGCCTCACGGGCGACGAGGCCAAGACCGACGTCAGTCAAAGCCAGCAGATTATCAAGCAGTTACGGCTTGAACTTGAACAGGTCCTGAAGATACTCCGCCGCTGAGCGTCGAGCGGTCGCGACAACGGGAGCCCTTCCCGGCGGCGATTGCTCTATACTCTCGCGCCTTCAACACACGCATCCGGTCGGGGCGTAGCGCAGCCTGGTAGCGCACCACAATGGGGTTGTGGGGGTCGGGAGTTCGAATCTCCCCGCCCCGACCATTCAACGATCGCCGGCAGGTGCCGGGTTTGCGTTTTGACCTTTCCAGGCAAACGCAAACCCGCGACCTGCACGGAAGTGGCCGGAGCCGGCCAAGAGTCAGAAGGGCAGGTTCGGTACCTGGGCGGTCGACTGCTGCAGCTTGCGGTCTTCGATGCCGAGCAGGATCGGCTCGGCCGTGTCGCGGTAGATGTTGACCTTGGCGTTGTAGGCGGTGCGGGTCAGGCCGTGCTTGTCGGCGATCTTCAGCTTGCGGATATTGAACTCGCCGCTCTCCAGCCGCTCGCCGGTGAGATAGCACTTGATCGCCGAGATGCGCTCGCCGGACAGTTCGAGCCCGCTGAGCTTCGCGAGGTTGCCCTGCGCCCGCTGCAGGAATGCGACGGCGTCGAGGTTGACCTGGGAGTCGTCGTGCCCGTTCGGTTCGGGCGACAGCTTCGCGAGAAAGTCGCCGACGAGTATCTGCCCCGGCAGCGCCGCTTCGATCATCCGCGCAAGCTCGATGGTGACGTCGCCGACGATGTAATCGTGAATCGTCGGGTTGAGGCCTTCGGCCTGGTGGAACTCGTAGCAGCTACCGACGTTGAAGCACGCGCGCAGCCTCGGCACCGCGCGCGAAATGGACTTGCTGCGCGCGAGCGCATTGTCGGCGAGCACGATGTGCATGAAGTGGTAGAGGTTGACGTTCGCTTCCAGCCCGTGATCGCGGTTCCAGACGTAGAAGCCGTCACCGCTCGAGGAACGCGCGAAGTTGATGCCGATGTCCTTCTCCAGCATCTTGGCGTGCGCGGAATTGAGCGAGTAGGAGAGGCTGTTGAGCTGTGTCATCTGCTCGAACGGCGTCAGCAACGAGAAGCCCACGATGTCGAACATCGTCACGGCGCGGCTCGCCACGTAGTTGATGCCGTAGCGGCGGATCATCTTCTCGATGATCTGCGACTCGACGGGATGGCCGGACAGGGGCTGCCGCAACGGCATGAAACGCGGCTCGACGTTCAACAGCCGCGCCACTTTCTGCATCTGCGTCAGCGTGAGCTGGCGATCGCCCGAAATGAGCTCCGTGATGAAGTTGGCCGACAGCCGCTGCGCGGCCTGCGCGTCGGAGGCGGCCTCGGCCGTGTATTCCGCGATCGCGTAGTGCGGCACCACGAGCGCGAGGATCCCGTCATCCAGCGGCGACCAGCTCAGGATGCTGTTCTGGCCCAGCGACCAGGCCGCGTGCAGGTTGCGCTCCAGGTGCACGAGATTGCTGCGCTGGCGCAGCCCCATGTCGTTGGCGAAGCCGGCCAATTGATCCAGGTACGGCGAATAGTTGGCTATTCGCTGAATACCGGACTGCGATAATTCGTCGTATCCCATTGTGTTCTCATGCGAGACGGGCGCGCCCGGCTCTTCCCCACGACCGGCCTGTTGTGGGTTTTGTGTGTTTGTTTGAGCCGGCCAGTTTTCCAAAGTAATCAACTCATTGCGGGAGCGCAAGTGTTATCGTCCGGGCGTTGGCGCCCGTTTGCGCCGAAACCTGCGATTTACATAATATTTGCCCGACACTTTACCACCCCGGAACCGTGCAATGGCCATCGAGCCCCCGAAAATCGACGACGTGCGGCGCTTGTCCGAGCGTTTGCAGCAATGGCTCGTCCGGACGCCGGTCATGCGCTGCCGTAATCTCGAACTGGGCCTCGGCGGTGCCACGACGATTACCGGGAAACTCGAGTTCCTGCAGCGGACGGGCACCTTCAAGCCGCGCGGCGCGCTCTCGGTCATGCTGGAATTCGACCGGGAGCAGCGGCGCGCCGGGGTAACGGCCGTGAGCGCCGGCAACCATGCGGTGGCGACCGCGTATGCGGCGCGCGCCATGGGGACCCGGGCAAAGGTGGTGATGATTCGCAACGCGAACCCCGCGCGCATCGAGCGCTGTCGTCACTACGGCGCCGAGGTGATCCTGGCGGACGACATCCGCGAGGCCTTTGCGAAAGCCGACGAGATCCGCGAACGGGAAGGGCGGTATTTCGTGCACCCGTTCGAAGGCGAGGCGGTGCTGCGGGGCACGGCGACGGTCGGGCTCGAAATCTGCGAGCAGGCCGGGCACTTCGACGCGCTGGTTATCCCGGTCGGCGGCGGCGGGTTGTGTGCCGGTATCGCGAGCCTGGTGCGGCAGCTCAAACCGGAATGCGAAATTATCGGCGTCGAGCCGGAGGGTGCGGATTCCATGCATCGCAGCCTGCAGAGCGGCCACCCGGAAAAGCTCGACCGGGTGCGGACGATCGCCGACAGCCTCGGCGCACCGTTCGCCCTGCCGATGTCGTTCGAGCTGTGCCGCGCGAATCTCGACCGGCTGGTGCTGGTCTCCGACGACGAGCTGCGCGCGGCGATGCGGCGGCTCTTCACCGACATGAAGATCGCGGTCGAGCCTGCCTGCGCGGCGAGCACCGCGGCACTCGCCGGGCCGCTGGCCGCGGAGCTTGCGGGCAAGCACGTGGTGCTGGTGCTGTGCGGCAGCAACACCGACTGGGCCACCTGGGAACGCGACGCCTGGCCGGAGCTCGCGCGTGCTGCTTGAGCGGCTGAAGTCGATCGTAGGGCCGGCCGGCTGGACGGACGACCCGGACGCGCTGCGGCCGCACCTCACCGAATGGCGCGACCGCTACGTCGGCCACACGCCGTTGATGGTGGCGCCCGCCAGCACCGCGGAAGTGAGCGCGGTGGTGCAGGCCTGTGCGGAAGCCGGCACCGGCATCGTCCCGCAGGGCGGCAACACGGGGCTGTGCGGCGGCGCGATTCCGCGCAACGGTGAAATCCTGCTGTCGCTGAATCGCATGCACGCCATTCGCTCGGTTTCCGCGGCCGGCTATTCACTGGTGGCGGAAGCCGGCTGCATCCTTGCGGACGTGCAAGCGGCCGCGGCGCAGGCGGACCGCCTGTTCCCCCTGAGCATCTCGGCCGAGGGCAGCGCCCGCATTGGCGGCAACCTGTCTACCAACGCCGGCGGCATCAACGTGCTGCGCTACGGCAACGCGCGCGAGCAGGTGCTCGGGCTCGAAGTCGTGCTGCCGGATGGGCGCGTGTGGGACGGCCTGCGAACCCTGCGCAAGGACACCGCGGGTTACGACCTGAAGCATTTGTTCATCGGCGCGGAAGGTACGCTCGGCGTCATCACCGCCGCGGCGCTACGCCTCTACCCGCGCGTACGCGACGTGCTGACCGCGCTGGTGGCGGTAGCCGGCCCGGCGCAGGCCGTCGGGCTGCTGGCGCACCTGCGCGATACGGTTGCCGATCGGCTGCAGGCATTCGAGCTGATCCAGGAGCGTGCGCTGGAGTTCGTGCTGCGGCATATCCCCGGCACGCGCGATCCGTTCGGGACGCGGCATCCGTGCTACGCCCTGGTGGAGACTTCCCGGACGGGTGAGGGCGAACTGGAGCAGGCCCTGGCGGCCGCCCTGGGCAAGTCGCTGGTTCGCGATGCGGTCGTCGCGAAAAGCGAGGGCGAGGCCGAGCAGCTCTGGCGGCTGCGGCACTCCATCTCCGAGGCACAGAAATACGAAGGTGCAAGCCTCAAGCATGACGTGTCGGTGCCGATCGACCGCATCGGCGAGCTGATAGAGGCCGCAAGCGCCGCCGTGATGGCGCGGATTCCGGAGGCGCGGGTCGTCGCGTTCGGGCACGTCGGGGACGGCAACGTGCATTTCAACGTGAGCCAGCCGGAGGGCTGGCCCGCGGAGCGCTTCATCGGCGAGCGTGCCCCGATCGCCACACTCGTCTATGATCTCGCTGTATCCTTCGGCGGCAGCATCAGCGCCGAGCACGGCATTGGACTCGCCCGCCGTGACGACCTCCGGCAGTACCGGGGCGGCACCGAGCTCGAGCTGATGCGTGCAATAAAGACAGCCCTTGACCCTTGCAACATCATGAATCCCGGCAAGGTTCTCTAGGCCCACACTTCCAAAGCGGCACCGACTCGGGCCGCGAATCACGCTAAACTTGACTGTTGGAACGATTGAGGATCGAGGAGATCAGCGGGCGCGTCGCCGCCCGGCAGCGAAATGAGCGTCACCCTGAACGACAGAATCGAGAAGTCCTTCACCGAGCAGCTTGCCGAGTTCGACAGCCGCGCGAAGGAGCAGGAGGACAATGCGGCGCTCCTGAAAGACATCCATGCGGCGATCACGGCGCTGATAGGGCAAACCGACGAGCGCGGCGAGGAGATCCGCGAGATCCTGCAGAAGCGCTACAACGGCGGCAAGCTGCGGCTGGAGACGTACCAGCTCGTGCGCAACGTGCTGGACAGGGTCGTGATCGAGAGCATGGCGACGATGCCCGATGCGCTCGAGGAGCCCGGCGACGACGCTTTCAGCCGCACGACGGTCATCGACCGTGGCGCGCGGGACGCCGAGTCGTCGCAGGATCGGCTGCAGGTCGGGTCCGTGCTCCGCGACCGCTTCCTGCTGCAGGAGCGGGTTGCCGGCGGCAGCATGGGAGTCGTCTACAAGGCGCTCGACCGGCGCATCGCCGAAGCCGACGGCATCGATCCCTGGGTTGCCATCAAGGTGCTGTCGCCGAAGCTGTCGCGCAACGCCCACGCGCTGCGCGCGCTGCAGCAGGAAGCGGCAAAAGGGCGCTGCCTGTCGCACCCGAACATCGTGCGCTTCATCGACCTCGATCGCGACGACGATATTTATTTCATCGTCATGGAGTGGCTGGAAGGCCGTTCCCTCGCCGCCATCCTCGACGACGACCGCCAGCGCGATCTCGACCTTGCGACCTCGCTGGACATCGTGCGGCAGGTGGGCCGCGCACTGGACTACGCGCACCGCTGCGGCGTCGTGCACGCCGACGTCAAGCCGGCGAACGTCATGATCCTGCCCTCCGGCCAGGTGAAGCTCTTCGACTTCGGTATCGCGCGCATCAAGCAACAGCAACCGCAGGGCCGCCGCGACTTCGATCCCGGCGTGCTCGGGGCCGTGACGCCGGCGTACTCCAGCATGCAGGTCCTCACCGGCGAGGACCCGCAACCGGCCGACGACGTGTTCTCGCTGGGGTGCCTGATGTACCGGCTGGTGGCGGGTCACCGCGTGTTCGGGCCGCGTAACGCCGCCGAGGCGGCCGAGCAGGGCATGGAGCCACAGCGTCCGCACGGCCTGAACGACAGCCAGTGGCGAGCGCTGAAGAAATCGCTGGCGTATTCGCGCGTCTCGCGGTTTGCCACGCCGGCCGCGTTCCTCGAGGCGCTGGACGCCGAGGAGAGCGAACCGCCACCGCCGCTGCATCACGACGAACCGATCCGCGTCGAACCGAAACCGCCGCCCCCGCAGGCGCGGCGACCCTGGGGATTGCTGGCCTTCCTGCTCCTCGTCGTCGCGGGCGTCGCGGTGCTCGCGACCCAGCCGGAGCTCAGGGAAACGCTGTGGGCGTCCGCGCGTTCGGCGCTCGACCGCGGCGCCGAACCTGCCGATAACTCCGCGAGCCTGCCGGCCGAGGGGAGCGCGGCCGCGGACCCGGATGCCGGCGCCGCGCCGCAGGCCGACCGGGAACCGCGCGTGCAGGGGGTCGAACCGCCGGCCGAAGCGGAACCGGGCGGGGCGCAGCAGGGGCCGCAGCAGACGGCGGGCGAGGACGGCATGCCAGTCGTCGATGCGCCGCCGGTGACCGACGCGTCGCCCGCAGGCGGCGAGAACACGATGCCGGCCGGTAGCAGCAATCCGGAGGGCGGCAACGACAAGACCTTTGCCATGCCGGCCCCCGGCTCGGAGGCGAACGCGAATGTGCCGGCAGCGGGTACCGAAACGGGACCGGCCGGTCCGGCACCGGGTGCGGATCCCGCGACTGCCGCGGAGGCTCCGGGCACGGATACCGCAACGTCCGCCACCGCCGCCGCGGGCCCGCCGACGATCACGATACCTTTGTCTAGCCCCGGACCGCGGGCCGAGTTCGACCTGATCCTGCAGGAAGGCGGGGACGCGGCCGTCGTCGAGCTCGTGCGCGAGCGCGGCACGCGCGAGCCGCTGTCCGTCCTGATCGAAGAGGTCGGCTTCAGCGGTAATCGTTCTCCACTGATCACCGGGCGCTATCGCCTCTCCGAGCCGATGGCGCGGTTCGAGGCAGGGCAGACGACGGCGCGGTTCACTATCTCGATGCCGTCCGACGACGTTCGCGAAGCGGACCGCCAGGCCACCTTGCTGCTACGTAACGCCGAAAATTCCGCGTCGCGGCTGGCGGTCCTGAACCTGACCTTGCAGGACGACGACCAGCGTGCATTCGAAACCGGTCTCCCGCCGGACACGCTCGGTTTTGCCGAGGAAAGCGTCTACGTCAGCGAACGCAGTCCCGCGGTGCAAATCGACGTGCTGCGTTTCAATCCCGGCGACGCCGAGCTCGAAGCGCGCTACACGATCATCGGCGGGTCCGCGGCCGAAGGCGAGGATTATTTCGTGCCCGGTGCAATGGGTCTCGTCTTCGGGCCGGGGCAGCGCGTCGCGCGCCTGCTGATACCGATCGTGCAGGATTCCCTGGGCGAAGGCGAGGAAACGTTCACGCTCGAATTGACGGCGCCGTCCGTGGATGCGAGTCTGCTCCCGAACGTACACCGCCAGGTCACGGTGATCATCGGCGACGACGACGCGTTCTGAGCCGGCGCAACGAGCGCCGGCAAACCTGCTGCGAACGCGGTACGACATATAAGAAAGGATCGTTGTGGGATCAACTGTGAACGAAGCCGCGTTCGAGGATAGCGCGCGGCTGGGTGCGAGCGACGCGATCGCGGGTTCGCCGTGGGTCGTGATGAAGTTCGGCGGAAGCAGCGTCTCCAGCGGGAAAGACTGGCAGACCATTGCCGCATTGGTGCAGAACCGTCTCGACGCGGGATTGCGTCCGGTGCTCGTGCACTCGGCGATGCAGGGAATCTCGAACGCGTTGAGCGCAGTGTTCGATTCCACGGCCGGGCGCGATCCCGAAGAGACGCTCGGCAGCATCCGCGAGCAGCACTACCGGCTGGCCGCCGAGCTCGGGCTCGACGGCCCGGCGCTGCTGCAATCCGACATCGAGGAGCTGGCACGCCTCGTTGCGCAGGTGCGCGCGGCACAGGACACCAGCGCCGAAACCAGGGCGCGGGTCATGGCGCTGGGCGAGCTGATGGCGACCCGCCTGGGGGCGGCCTTCCTGAACGCTGCGGGCGTCGCCACCGAGTGGCAGGATGCGCGCGAGGTGCTCACCAGCGAGGACCGGAAGCATCGCACCGAGGCGCAGAACCGGCTGTCGGCCATTTGCGGCTTCACGCCCGACCCGGCGCTGGCCAGCCGATTCGAAGCGCACGGCAAGGTCGTCCTGACGCAGGGGTTCATCGCCAGCGACCCGCGCGGCGCCACCGTGCTCCTGGGCCGCGGCGGCTCCGATACGTCGGCCGCGTGCTTCGCGGCGAAGCTGCAGGCGCGCCGCATGGAAATGTGGAGCGACGTGCCGGGCCTGTACACGGCCGATCCGCGGCTGGTGCCGTCGGCGCGCCTGCTGGTCGACCTGCAGTTCGATGAAGCGCAGGAGCTCGCCTCGATGGGCAGCAAGGCGATCCACCCGCGCTGCCTGTCACCGCTGCGCGCGACCGGTATCCCGCTCTTCATGCGCTGCACGCGCGCGCCGCACATCAACGGCACCGTGATCGCCGCCGTCACGCGCGAAACCGAGCCGCAGGTGAAGGGCATTTCCACCCGCCCCGGCACGGTGCTCATCTCGATGGCCGGTTCGGTGATGTGGCACGAAGTCGGGTTCCTCGCGGACGCGTTTGCCTGCTTCCGCGAGCACGGCGTTTCCATCGACCTGGTGTCGACCTCGCAGACCACCGTGACGGTGTCCGTCGACACGGCCGACGAGATGTTCTCCGCGGATGTGCGGCGCGCGCTGCTGCGCGATCTCGAAAAGCTGTGCCGCGTCAGCCTCATCCCGGACTGCGCGGTCGTCAGCCTGGTGGGGCGGCGCATCCGCACGATCCTGCCGCGCCTCGCACCGGCGCTGGGCGTATTCGAGGAGGAGCGCATCCACCTGGTTTCGCAGGCGTCGAACGACCTCAACTTCAGCTTTGTCATCGACCAGCAGGAGGCGCCGCGGCTGGTCTCGAAGCTGCACGCGTCGATGATCCGGCAGGCGAGCGGCAGCCCGGCGTTCGGGCCGAGCTGGGAGGAGCTCTTCGGCTCGCCGGCCGCCGCGGTGCAGCGCTCCGAAACGTGGTGGCAGCGGAAACGCGAGCGGCTGCTTGCGCTCGGCGCGGAGCACGGCAGTGCCTACGTGTACGACCTCGCTACCGTGCGCGCCGCGGCGCGCGCGCTGCTCGACATGCGCTCGGTCGACCGGGTGCTGTACGCCATGAAGGCCAATTTCAACCCGGAGATCCTGCGCACGCTGGCCGCGCTGGGGGTGGACTTCGACTGCGTTTCTCCGGGCGAGGTCCATCACCTGCGTGACACGGTGCCGGAGGTGGGCGCCGGGCGCATCCTGTTCACGCCTAACTTCGCACCGCGGGAAGAATACGAATGGGCGCTCGGCGAGGGCCTGCAGGTGACGCTGGACAACCTGCACCCGCTGCGGGAGTGGCCGGAAATTTTCGCCGGCAAGCGGCTGTTCGTCAGGCTCGATCCGGGGCAGGGGCGGGGTCACCACGAGCACGTCAAGACCGCCGGCATGCACTCCAAGTTCGGCATACCCCGCTTCGAGATCGAGGAGCTGGCACAGCTGGTGGAGCGTGCCGGTGCGGCGGTGACCGGCATTCACGCGCATACCGGCAGCGGCATCCTCGACCCGGGCAACTGGCGCACGGTCGCCGCGGCCCTGGCCGCCGCCGCGGAATTGTTCCCGCAGGTCGAAGTGCTCGACCTCGGCGGCGGGCTCGGCGTGCCGGAGCAGCCGGGCGACACCGCCTTCGATGTCGCGCGGCTCGATGAGCTGCTGTCCGCCACCCGGAAGTCGTTCCCGCGTTACCGGCTATGGCTCGAACCGGGCCGCTTCCTGGTCGCCCAGGCGGGCGTCCTGCTCGCGCAGGTGACACAGGTAAAAGGCAAGGGCGACATGCGCTACGTCGGCGTGAACACCGGGATGAACTCCCTGATCCGCCCGGCGCTGTACGGCGCTTACCACGAGATCGTGAACCTCACCCGGCTGCACGAGCCGGCCACGGAGAAGGTGACCGTGGTGGGCCCGATCTGCGAAAGCGGCGATCGCCTCGGCAGCGACCGCCTGCTGCCGCCTTCGCAAGAGGGCGACGTGATGCTCATTGCCAACGCCGGCGCCTACGGGTACGTCATGGGCTCGCGCTACAACCTGCGCGGGATTGCGCAGGAGGTGGTTCTTCCTCTACACTCCGGGGGACTCATCGAGACCGGCTGAGGGAAAGGCCCTTGGACGCCGGGGCAACCTTCGGGACTAACCACCCCGAAAAGGTGCCAACTCCTGCGGTGCGCACGCGCACCGAGAGATGAGTGTCGAGCAGTCCGGCTCGCCGAGGCGAACCGCAAAGGGCTCGACACGCCTCCCGGCCGTCTCCGGGAGTTCCGATGAGCAGGTGATTTCGTTATCGGAACTGCAACGGAGACTCGCATGACCAGCACCCTGCACAGCAACCGGCACCCGGCGACCCGCGCGGTACGCGCGGCCCTCGAGAGCGATGCGCAGTTCGGCGCGGTGGTGCCGCCCATGCACCTGTCGTCCAACTACACGTTCGAAAGCTTCGGCAACAAGCGGCAGTACGATTACTGTCGCAGCGGCAATCCCACCCGCGACGCGCTCGCGGACGCATTGAGCGCGCTCGAAGGCGGCGCCGGCAGCGTCGTGACCTCGTCCGGCATGGCGGCGCTGACGCTGCTCACGCACCTGCTCGATACCGGTGACCTGCTGGTCGCGCCCCACGACTGCTACGGCGGCACCTACCGGCTGCTCCGGCACCTGGCGGACAAAGGGCATTTCGAGGTCGCGTTCATCGACCAGAACGATGAGGAGGCGCTGGCACTGGCCTCTGCACGCAAGCCGAAGCTGATCCTGGTCGAGACGCCGTCGAACCCGCTGCTGCGCATCGTCGACATCCGGCGCGTGGCGAGCGTCGCCAAAAGCTGCGGCGCGCTGCTCGCGGTCGACAATACGTTCCTGTCGCCGGTCCTGCAGCAGCCGATTGCCCTGGGCGCGGATATCGTTGCGCATTCGACGACCAAGTACCTGAACGGCCACAGCGACGTCGTCGGCGGCGCGCTGGTGGCGGCGGATTCCGCCGTGGCCGAGACCCTCGGCTGGTGGGCCAACTGCCTCGGCGTGACCGGCGCACCGTTCGATAGCTGGCTCACGCTGCGCGGCGTGCGCACGTTGCACGCACGCATGCGCCAGCACGAGGAGAACGCCACGCTGCTCGCGCAGGCGCTGGCGGAGCATCCCGCCGTGGAGCGCGTGTACTACCCGGGCCTCGCGGCGCATCCCGGGCACACGCTCGCGCGGAGCCAGCAGCAGGGCTTCGGCGGCATGCTGAGCTTCGAGCTGCGCGGCGGCGAACGAGCCGTGCGGACGTTCGTGGACAGGCTGCGGCTGTTCTCGCTGGCGGAATCGCTCGGCGGCGTCGAGAGCCTCGTGTGCCATCCCCCGTCCATGACCCATGCGGCGATGGACGCCGACGCGCTCGCGCAGGCCGGCGTGCGGCCCAACCTCATCCGGCTGTCGGCCGGCATCGAATGCGGCGAGGACCTGCTGGCGGACCTGCAGGCCGCGCTCGCGGCGGCATCGGGCTGGGCGGGGAGGCGGCCTCTCTCGGCGAAAGCCTCGTGACCCGCGCGGAGACCGCGGGCGCAGGGAACGCGGTGATCCCGGAGCGGCAGGCGCCGCCGCACTGCCTGCAGCACCTGTCGCCGGAAACCCGCTGGTTCGAGCTGCCCGGACCGCTCACGCTGGAATCCGGCGCCGTGCTGGAGGAGGTGGTGGTTGCCTACCGGACCTGGGGCGATCCGCGTAACGCCGCGCGCAACGCGGTGATGGTCTGCCACGCGCTCACCGGCTCCGCGGACGTCGACGCCTGGTGGCCGGGGCTCATCGCGGAGGGCGGGGCCTTCGACCCGAGGCACGACTTCGTAATCTGCAGCAACCTGCTCGGCGGATGTTACGGCACGACCGGACCCGCGACGATGCGTCCCGGCAGCAGCAAGCGCTACCGCTCGGCGTTTCCGGAGATCAGCGTACGCGACATGGTCGAGCTGCAGCGGCAGCTACTGGATCACCTCGGCATCGAGCGTCTCGCGCTGGTCTGCGGCCCGTCCCTCGGCGGCATGCAGGCGCTCGAGTGGGCACTCATGTACCCGGACCGGGTGGACAGCATCGTGCCGATCGGGGTCGGCGGGCAGCATTCCGCCTGGTGCATTGCGATGAACGAAGCGCAGCGCGCGGCGATATACGCCGACGCCAACTGGCGCGGCGGCGACTACGACGACGCGGCTCCGCCGGAGCAGGGCCTCGCGGCGGCGCGCATGATGGCCATCACCGGCTACCGGAGCTGGCAGGCATTCGACACGCGCTTCGGGCGGCAGCGCCGGGACGACGGCGACTTCGAAGTGCAGGGTTACCTGCGGCACCAGGGCGCCAAGATCAACGGGCGCTTCGACGCCGGCGCTTACGTGCGCCTCACCCAGGCGATGAACGGGCACGATCTCGCGCGCGGCAGGGGGGATTATGCCGCCGTGGTGGCGCGCATCCACCAGCCCGCGCTGGTGGTCTCGGTGGCGTCGGACAGTCTTTATCCGCCGCACGAGCAACAGGCGCTCGTCCGGCTATTGCCGAATGCGCGCTACGAGGTGCTCGACTCGGGCGACGGCCACGACGGCTTCCTCATCGAAACCCGGAAGCTCGGCGCGGTGATCGCGGCGTTCAGGCGCTAGGTCCCACCAGGTCCCACTAGGTGCCCGCGGCTGCCGCGACCGGCGCCGCATCGAGCGGTTCAAGCCAGCCTTCAGCGTCCTGCGTGTCACCCGTGAACAGGCCGAAGAACGCCTCCTGCAGGCTGCGCGTCACGGGGCCGCGGCGGCCGCTGCCGATCTGGATCGCGTCGACCGAGCGGACCGGTGTGATCTCGACAGCCGTGCCGGTGAAGAAGATTTCGTCCGCGAGATAAAGCATTTCGCGCGGGATCGCCTGCTCGACCACGGTGAGCCCGAGACGGCCGGCCAGTTGCATGACCGTGTCGCGGGTGATGCCGGTAAGGATCGACGCGGTCGACGGCGGCGTCAGGAGCTTGCCCTCGTGCACGAGGAACACGTTCTCGCCGGCGCCTTCGCTGAGCGTGCCGTCGGTTGACAGCGCAATGCCTTCGGCAAAACCGAGGCGCTTCGCCTCCGTGCTGATGAGCTGGCTGGAGAGATAGTTGCCGCCCGCCTTGGCAAGCGCCGGCACCGTGTTCGGAGCGACACGCTGCCAGCTCGAGACGCAGACGTCGACGCCGTCTTCCAGTGCCTTCTCCCCGAGATACGCGCCCCATTCCCAGGCCGCGACGGCCACGTCGACCGGGTGGTCGGGCCTCGGCGCGAGGCCGATGGCACCGTAACCGCGCAGCGCGAGCGGGCGGATGTACGCACCGTTCACGAGGTCGTTGTCGGCGACGACCTGCTTGCACACGGCGACCAGCTCGTCGAGGTCGTAGCCGAGCGGCATGCGGTAGATCTTCGCGGAGTTCACGAACCGGCGCATGTGATCCGTCAGCCGGAAAATCATCGGGCCATCGGGAGTGGGGTAGCTGCGAATGCCTTCGAAGATCGACGACCCGTAGTGCAGCGCGTGCGCCATCACGTGCACCGTGGCCTGTTCCCAGGGAATCATGCGGCCGTTCATCCAGAGGCGTTTCGCGCCTTCATAACCCATTGTATTGCTCCGGTTCGTGCGGTCGGGACAGGGCGCTAGCTTAACAAGCGCACCCGGTTTGCGCATCCGCGGGCACGCGGCGGATCAGTTCTCCAGCCAGGGCATGCGGCCCCTAAGGCGGCGCCCCACGTCCTCGATCGGATGCTCGAGATCGGCGCGCACGAGCTTGCGGTAGCGGGATTCTCCCGACTCGTGCTCGGCGATCCACTCGCGCGCGAAGCTGCCGTCCCGGATCTCCTCCAGCACCTTGCGCATCCGCTCCCGCACCTGCGCATCGACGATGCGCGGCCCGCGGGTCACGTCGCCGTACGCCGCGGTGGGACTGATCACGCCGTGCATTTTTTTAAGGCCGCCCTCGTGCAGCAGGTCGGCAATCAGCTTCAGCTCGTGCATGCATTCGTAGTACGCAACCTCGGGCTGGTAGCCGGCTTCGACCATCGTTTCGAACGCGGCGACGATGAGCTCGGTCGCGCCACCGCACAGCACGGCTTGCTCGCCGAAGAGGTCGGTTTCCGTTTCTTCGGCGAACGTGGTTTCCCCGATGCCCGCGCGCGCGGCTCCGATGCCCGCCGCGAAGGCGAGGGCGGCTTGCAACGCGTTGCCCGTGCTGTCCTTGCCGATGGCGACCAGGCAGGGGACGCCGTGACCGGCGACGTACTGGCGCCGCACGAGGTCGCCGGCCCCTTTTGGCGCAACGAGCACGACGTCGAGGTCCGCCCGCGGCTCGATGCGCCGGTAATGGATGTTGAAACCGTGCGCGAACAGGATGGCGGTGCCCTCGGCAAGTTGCGGCGCGATCGAGGCGTACAGCTCCGGATGGGCCATGTCCGGCGTGAGAAAGGCAACCAGGGCCGCGCCGGCGGCGGCAGCTCCCGGCTCGGCCACGGAGAGCCCGTCTGCCTGCGCCCGCTGCCGGCTCGGGCTGCCCGGGCGTAGCCCGACGACGACCTCGTGACCGCTGTCCTTCAGGTTCAATGCCTGCGCGCGGCCCTGGCTGCCGTAGCCGAGGACGGCAATCCGCCTGCCCTCCAGGTACGCGTGGTCGATGTCCGTCTCGGAGTACATGCGCATGGTCCCGCTCCCGTGTTCGCCGTATCCGGCGCACCGCTGCAAAAACACCGCGATCCTCGCGGATGCGGTGATTGCTCACAGCATGGGCGACTTGTTGTTAAGTGTCAAACAGCGTTAATTCCACCACTTAACGCTTATTTTTAAAGTTCCTTCTCTGCCCAGGACACCGTCCGGCATGCTGGTCCCGACCGCAACGGGACGCTATGCTCGTGCGCGTCATGAGGCGCCCAGGGGAAGGTCGTGGATTTTGAGTTCTCACCGAAGGTGTCGGCCCTGCGGGAGCGCCTGCAACGGTTCGTGACCGAGCGGGTGCAGCCGGCCGAAGCGGCATACTTCGCCGCCCTGGACGCGGGCGAGTCGCGCTGGGTCGTGCCACCCGTCATCGAAGAGCTGAAGGCCGACGCGCAGGCGGAGGGCCTGTGGAACCTGTTCCTGCCGGAAAGCGAGCACGGCGCGGGGTTGAGCAACCTCGAGTACGCGCCGCTGGCCGAGATCATGGGGCGTTCGCCGATCGCATCCGAAGCCTGCAACTGTTCCGCGCCGGATACCGGCAACATGGAAGTGCTCGCGCGCTACGGCACGGATGCCCATAAAGAGGAGTGGCTGCAACCGCTGCTGCGGGGGACGATACGCTCGGCGTTCGCCATGACGGAGCCCGAAGTGGCGTCGTCGGATGCCACCAACATTCGCGCGACGATCGCGAGGGACGGCGATGACTACGTGCTGAACGGGCGCAAGTGGTGGATCTCCGGCGCCATGGATCCGCGTTGCCGGTTGCTCATCTTCATGGGCAAGACGGATCCCGCGGCTCGCCGGCATGAACAGCAATCGATGATCCTGGTGCCGATCGATGCGCCCGGCGTGACGATCGTGCGGCCACTGACGGTGTTCGGTTACGACGATGCCCCGCACGGCCACGCGGAGATCCTGTTCGAGAACGTGCGCGTACCGGGGGGAAACCTGCTGCTCGGCGAAGGGCGCGGGTTCGAGATCGCGCAGGGCCGGCTCGGCCCCGGCCGTATTCATCACTGCATGCGCCTGATCGGGCTGGCGGAACGCTCGCTGGAAAGCCTCTGCCGCCGGGCCGCGGACCGCGTCGCCTTCGGCAAAACGCTGGCGGAGCAGGGCACGGTGCGCGAGGCTATCGCCCGCTCCCGCATCGAGATCGACCAGGCGCGCCTGCTGACGTTGCAGGCCGCTGACCGGATGGACAAGGTCGGCAACAAGGCCGCTCGCGCCGAGATCGCCATGATCAAGGTGGTGGCCCCTGCGCTCGCGCTCGGCGTGATCGATCGTGCGATCCAGGTGCACGGCGCCGCCGGCGTGTCCGCCGATTTCGGCCTCGCGGCGGCATGGGCGGGCGCGCGCACGCTGCGCATCGCCGACGGCCCGGACGCGGTGCACCTCGAAACCGTGGCGAAAGTGGAGTTGTCCCGTTACACCTGATGGGGCGGCGTTGACCCTGCGCACGCCGGCTCCTTAAAATGGCCGGCTTTGCCACGCCAACGAACCCCATAGAAATGCCCAAGGTCATCTACATCACGCCGGCCGGCGAGCGCCACGAGGTCGAGCTCGAGGTCGGTTATTCCGTCATGGAAGGCGCGATCAACAACAACATCGACGGAATCGTCGCGGAATGTGGCGGCGCCTGTGCCTGTGCCACCTGCCACAGTTACATCGACGAGGCCTGGCTCGACAAGCTGCCGCCGATGGATGACATGGAGGACAGCATGCTCGATGCGGCGTACGAGCGGCGGGAGAACAGCCGGCTTACGTGCCAGATCGAGATGACCGAGGAGTTGGATGGGTTGGTGGTGCATGTGGGGGAGAACGAAGGCTAGCGCTGGGGCGCCGTAGCTGGCGTGGGGTTGCGTGGCGGCCGTAGCTGCGTGGCGCCGTGGCTGGGTGCGCCG
>CBFGSB010000044.1:0-19052 GCA_965651325.1 uncultured Chromatiales bacterium
CACGGGCTATCGATGGAACGGACATCTACGCCATCGACGGTACCGATGGCCGGGCGATCGACGGCACCGATGCACGGGCTATCGATGGAACGGACATCTACGCCATCGACGGTACCGATGGCCGGGCGATCGACGGCACCGATCTCTTGGTCCTCGGATCCGTTGAGTTCGTAGGCGACGGCTTCTTCTCAGTTCTGGGACAGAGCATCTTCGCCCCGAATCAGCCCGTCCGCCTTGGGGCTACCGTGGCCGTCTTTGGCTCGATCGACCAGGCTACTGGCGGCATCGTCAACGCCAGGGTAATGCCGGCGACGGGACAACTGTCCTACCTGCGCGGCTTCGTCGATGAAGTGAATCCCGCGATGGGACGCGCAGTCGTCAGTGGAGTCACGGTCGACTACACCGCGTTGCTCTCGAACGGGCACGCACCGAGTGTTGGGGAAGTGGTCGCAATCACCGGCCGGTCCTACAGCCAGTTGGGTCTGCTTGTCGCTCAACCCAATTGAGTGGTGGATGCCGACGTGTTGATTGCGGGCAAAAAAAAGTCGGCGTCCCTGCCGACTTTAGATCTCGTATCAACTGTGAAGGAGATGCGAGGGTTGGAGGAGTTGCCCCTGAGCGATTAGAGGCGACTCGAGTGCAACTATAGAGGCACGGCATCCGCATTGCTGTGAGGGACCTCACAAAAAGAAATTGCACTGAAGAACGAAAGGGCGCCGAAAGGCGCCCTTTTGTTAAATGGGTTCGGATTAAGTAAAGCTAGTCGCTGGTTTCGGCGTTCTGCCGCAGTTGATCGAGGTGCGCCTGGAACTTTTTCTGCTGCACGCTCTGCGTCACGACGTCGCGTACGCTGGCAAGCGTCGGCGGTTCGGTGGCCCGTGAGTCTTCACGCAAGATAACGTGCCAGCCGAACTCGGTCTGTACCGGTTCCTTCGTGTAGGCACCGTCTTCGAGTGCCGCGACGGCATCCGCAAACGGCTTCACCATCTGGTTGGGTGAGAACCACCCAAGGTCGCCGCCGCTTGCAGCGGAAGGCCCGGTTGAGCTTTCCTTCGCGACTTCCTCGAAATCGGCACCGGCGTCGAGCTGCTGGATGGCTTCCTGCGCGGCGGCCTGGGTCTCGACCAGGATATGCCGCGCCTTGAACTGCTGCGTCGGCGCGAGCTCGACCTGGGCCTCGTACTCGGCCTGGATCTCCGCTTCCGTCGGCTGGTTGGCGGCCAGGAACTCCTCCGCAACCGCCTGTGCCAATACGCCACGCTTCTGCAGCTCGAGCTGCGCGGCCACGTCGGGATCCTTCTCGAGATCCTTGGCGGAATCCTGCGTCGACAGCAGGTAGATATCCGTCAGCTCGGCGGTCAGGGCCTCACGTTCCTGGGGGGTTACCTCCTGGAGCGGCTTGTTGACCCGGTTCGCGATGTAGACGTCCAGCACCGCGCTGTCGATCGACGCGCCGTTGACGGTCTTGACGGTTTCGGCGGTGCTCCCCGCGCTCATCGCCAGCGCGGCGACCCCGGCGGCAACGATCAGCAGCCGCCGGGCAGGCACGGTGGAGCCGTGATATTCACTCATGGTGTAGGTTCCTCGTTCAGGGAATGGCGCCGGTGGGCCCGGCGGGTTCAGCGCTCCGCCGGTGTCCTGGCCTGGATGCGGAGTGCGTGGATGTCCGTTTCGAGCAGGTCGTGCAGCGCATCATAAACCATCTGGTGCCGGCGGATGCGGCTCGCCCCTTCGAAGGCAGGCGCGACGATGGTGACGTCGAAATGACCCTTGCCGTCCTTGGCGCCTTCGTGGCCGATGTGCAGGTGAGACTGGTCCTTGACCAGGAGTTCAACCGGCTCGAAGACCTGCTGCAGGCGTTGCCGGATGCGCTCGGGGCGGCTCGCGCTCACGGGAGCACCTTGCGAAAAGGCTTCACCGTCACCCGGGCATAAACGCCGGCGGCGATGTACGGGTCCTCGTCCGCCCACGCCTGCGCGGCCTCCAGCGACTCGAACTCGGCGATGACCAGGCTCCCGGTGAAACCGGCGGGCCCGGGGTCCTCGGCGTCGATCGCCGGATGCGGTCCCGCCAGCAGCAGGCGGCCCTCGTCGACCAGCGCGCGCAAGCGCGCGAGGTGATCGGCGCGCACCGATTTCCGTCGCTCGAGGCTGTTCTCGACGTCCTCGGACAAGATCGCATACCACATCACGGTTGCTCCCGGTCGTCCTGTGCCACTTCTTTCTTGCGCATGGCGTGCGTCAGCCAGATGCTCTGGATGACGACGAACACGAGCGTCAAGCCGAGCATGCCGAACAGCTTGAAGTTGACCCAGGTCTCTTCGCTGAAGTTGTAGGCGACAAAAAGATTGATGGCGCCCACCGCGGCAAAAAAGGCGACCCAGATCAGGTTCAGCTTCGTCCACTGCTCCTGCGCCAAATCGGCCGCGCTGCCGAGCATCCGTTGCACGATGGTCATCTTCCCGACCCACTGGCTGCCGAGGAACACGAGGGCGATCACCCAGTTCAGCACCGTCGGCTTCCAGTAGATGAAATCGGCATCCCGGAAGTACAGCGTCGCGCTGCCGAGCACCAGCACCAGCACGGTCGAGGCGGCATAGATCTTGTTCAGCTTGCGGGTCAGGAACCACTGCAGGAGCAGGACCACCGGCATGACACCCATCAGCAGGGCGGTGGCGAAGAAAATGTCCTCGTAGAAGTACGCGCCGAAGAAAATGACTATCGGAATGTAGTCGAGGAGTAGTTGCATGCGTGGGTTACCGGGCCGGAAAGGCGGAGCGGATAATAGCGGAAACCCGCTACGCTCGAAACAATCCGCCGTGGACCGGCCGCTCTGCCGTACAATTTCGACATGGCAAGGATCGTCGAAGTTCATCCCAAAAATCCCGAGCCGCGGCGCATCGCGGAGATTGTCGCCACCATCCGGAACGGGGGGCTCATTGCCTATCCCACGGATTCCAGCTACGCCTTCGGCTGCCACATTGGCGACAAGAAGGCGATGGACCGTATCCACCTGATCCGGCGCACGGACAAGACCCACAACTTCACGCTGGTCTGCCGCGACCTGTCCGAGATCAGCCTCTATGCGCGCGTCGACAACTGGGCCTACCGCCTGCTGCGGTCCATGACGCCCGGGCCGTACACCTTCATCCTCCAGGCGACCCGCGAGGTTCCGAAGCGGCTGCAGAACCCGAAGCGCCGCACCATCGGCATCCGGGTGCCGGACCACCCGATCGTGAACGCCATGCTGGGGTCGCTGGGGGAGCCGATCATGAGCTCCACGCTGTCGCTGCCCGGCGACGATACCCCACTCACTGACCCGCTGGAGATCGACCGCCGCATCGGCCACCAGGTCGACCTGATCATCGATGGAGGCGCGACCGGGATCGAGCCGACAAGCGTCATCGACCTCTCGGAAGACCGGGTCGAGGTGCTGCGCGTGGGCCGCGGGGACGTGAGCTCCTTCACCGCCTGATCGCGGCGGCACCGGGGGCAAAGTGCGATAGAATGGGCCCATTACCCCCGGTAACTCCATGAAACCCGAACTCAAAGTATTGACCAGCAAGGATGCGCCAAAGCCGGCTGCCGCCGACGACGACGGACCGGCGCAGGGCGAAATGCCCTTCGCGATCGTGGACGGCGAGCCGGTCACCCAGCTCCCGCAGGATCTCTACATTCCGCCGTACGCGCTGCAGGTGTTCCTGGAGGCGTTCGAGGGCCCGCTGGACCTGCTGCTGTACCTGATCCGGCGCCAGAACATCGACATCCTGGACATTCCGATTTCGGAGATCACGCGCCAGTACGTGGAATACATCGAGCTGATGAAAGAATTACAGCTCGAGCTCGCGGGCGAGTACCTGCTCATGGCGGCGATGCTCGCGGAGATCAAGTCCCGCATGCTGCTGCCGCGGCCGGTAACGGCGGAGGAAGAAGAAGAGGACCCGCGTGCCGAGCTCGTGAGGCGGTTGCAGGAATACGAACGCTTCAAGAAGGCGGCGGAGGACCTGGACAACCTGCCGCGCCTGGAGCGCGACGTGTTCGTGGCCTCGGCCGAGGCGCCGGAACGCAAGGTCGTCGAGAAGCTGCCGGACATCACGCTGAAGGAGCTCTTGATCGCGTTCCACGAAGTCCTGAAGCGCGCCGAGATGTTCTCCAACCTGCAGCTCCGGCGTGAGCCGCTGTCGGTGCGCCAGCGCATGTCGGAGATCCTGGTCCGCATCAAGACCAATGTGTTCTCGAACTTCGCGGACCTGTTCGACCCGGAGGAGGGTCGCATGGGTGTCGCCGTGACGTTCCTCGCGATTCTCGAGCTGCTGCGCGAGTCCACGATCGAAGTCGTGCAGGCCGATGCCTTTGCGCCGCTGCACGTGCGTGCGGCCTCCAAGGTGCACCTCGTGGCCGAAGACGCCAGCGCCTGATCCCCCATATCCCGTAGCCGACCGGAGAAACCACTCGTCGATGGACGACAACGAGATCAAGCATTTTATCGAGGCGGCACTGCTCGCGGCCGGGCGGCCGCTGAGCATCGACCAGCTTCACAACCTGTTCAACAGCCATTCGCAGCCGGAGAAATCGCAGCTTCGCGAGGCGATTGCCGCGCTGCAGTCCGACTACGAGCACCGCGGCCTCGAGATCGTCGAGGTCGCCTCGGGCTTTCGCACGCAGATCAAAGCCTCGATGGCCGACCGGCTGCAGAAGCTCTGGGAGGAGCGGCCGCCGCGCTATTCGCGGGCCCTGTTCGAGACCCTGGCCCTGATCGCCTATCGCCAGCCGATGACCCGCGGCGAGATCGAGGAAGTGCGCGGCGTCGCCGTGAGCTCGAACATCATCCGCTCGCTGCAGGAGCGCGACTGGATCCGTGTCGTGGGCCATCGCGACGTCCCGGGCCGTCCCGCGATGTTCGGCACCACCAAGGCCTTTCTCGACTACTTCGGTTTGAAGAAGCTCGACGACCTGCCGCCGCTTGCAGATCTCGCCGATTGGGAGAGCCTGCGGGTGCAGCTCAACCTGCCGGCGGTGACCGAGGAGGAAGCCGAGCCGGAGTCCGCCGAAGTGATGGAACTGCCGGTCACCATACACGTGGAGACGCGGGGCGAGGGCGAGCAGGGCGAACCCGGGCAACAGGACGCAAGCGACGACGACGGCGAGCCAGGGGAGCAGGACGGCGAGCCCGACGCGAGCGCGCAGGACGAACCGGGGGAGCAGGACGCCGTCGCGCAGGACGAACAAGGGGAACAGGACGCCGTCGCGCAGGATGAACAAGGGGAACAGGACGACGTAGCGCAGGACGAACAAGGGGAACAGGACGACACCCCGGAGCCGCTGCAATCGTCATCGCCCGGCTGACAAAGGGGCACATGGGCCCGCAACGCGGGAATACGCACAAGAGCACGACTGAAACATCGACGCCGTGTCTGAACGAGTTCAAAAGGTCCTGGCCGCCGCCGGCCATGGCTCCCGCCGCGAAATAGAAAACTGGATCCGCGAGCAGCGCCTGCGCATCGATGGCCGCGTCGCGAAACTCGGGGAAACGATCACCGGCCACGAAGTGGTTACCCTCGACGGCCGGCGGCTCTCGATCCGCCACGCCGGTGCGGCGCAGCGGCATATCATGTACCACAAGCCGGGCGACGAGATCACCAGCCGCTCGGACCCGGATGGGCGGCGGGTGGTGTTCGACTCGCTGCCGCCACTCAAGGGCTCGCGCTGGATCGCGGTCGGGCGCCTCGACATGGCCACCACCGGGCTTCTCATCTTCACCACCGATGGCGCTTTGGCGAACGCGCTCATGCACCCCTCGTCGGAACTGCTGCGTCGCTACGCTGTGAGGGTGCAGGGCAACCCTTCGAACGCCGACCTGGAGAAGCTCCGCACCGGCGTGGAACTGGAAGACGGCCGCGCGGCGTTCGAGACCATCGAGCGGGCCGGCGGCGAGGCCGCCAACCGCTGGTTCAACGTCAGCCTGCGGGAAGGCCGCAACCGCGAAGTACGCCGGATGTGGTCGGCGCTGGGTTACGAGGTCAATCGCCTGATTCGCATCGGCTATGGCCCGCTGGACCTGCCGCGCCACCTGCGGCGCGGCAAATACGCCGCGCTCACCCCGGCGCAGGTACGCGCGCTTTACCAGGCCGCGGGGATGGCGCCGCCGCAGGCCGCGGCGCCCCGGCGACTAACCGGCCGGCCCGCGCGCGGGCGCCAGGCGAAGACGCACCGACGTGCCGCACGGTGAGCGGGTGACATAGCTACGGCATCAGGCACCGCCTGGCACGTGTGCACAGGCGAGCTCCCGTTTTCATTTCGTAGGGGTGCGGTTCCCAACCTGGCGACCGGCTGTTCCGCTCGTGCCGCGCCGCTTGCGCATGATCGGGCGATCGCCGGTAAGGCGCGGATAAATAAGAAAAACCAGCCATAGAAGACTTCCATGTCGGGCTGGAATGCGGTACCATACTGGATATAACGCCAGCTACCCGGAGGGCTTCAAAATGCCCGAGTCTCCCGCTCCCGCCGCTCCCGCCAATCCCCTGGCTAACGTCCAGCTCCACCCGATGTACGCGAAAAGTGAACGTCTCGGCCGCCAGATCATGGAGTACAAGGCCTGGATGAACGCCGCCGCGCCGAGTACAAGTGGCTCATGCTGGTGCGCGAGTTCGACGAGGAGGGGCTGTGGAAACTCGAGGGTATCTGCTCCTGCGCGCACTGGCTCAACTGGAAATGCGGTATCGGCATGAACGCGGCCCGGGAGAAGGTGCGGGTGGCGAACGCGCTGCCCGGCCTGCGGAAACTGAGTGCGCGGTATGCAAAAGGGGAAATCAGCTATTCCAAGGTGCGCGCCATCACGCGGATCGCCACGCCCGACAACGAAGACTATCTGCTCATGATCGCTCGCCACGGCACGGCGGCGCACGTCGAAGGGCTGGTGCGCAAGTATCGCCGTTGCAAGCGCGTGCAGGACCGGCGCAACGCCCGCCGGCAGCATGCCCGCCGCGAGCTGAAGTCGTACTATGACGACGACGGCATGCTCGTCATCCGGGGGCGCTTTCCGGCCGAAGAGGGCGCGTTGGTCCTGAAAGCGCTGAGGCACGCCATGGAGCGTCGGGACCGGGAAATCGCCGAGGAGCGACGTCGCCTTCGGGAAGCCGGGGAAGCGGCCGCGGAATCCGCGGAGGTCCCGGCAGAAATTTCAGCGGAAACGCCGGACGGCGATCGCGTTTCCGCTGAAACGCGCGACGCCGACGGACGGGAAGCGTTCGAGCGGGCTCGCGTTCGCAATCTCCGGCGCCACTACCGGAAGCACCCGGAGGAAGCGGTTCGGCCCCTCCCGCCCTGGTCGACGCGTACTGCGGACGCGCTCGTCCAACTGGCCCAGACCTACCTGAGCCAGGGCCCTAAGAGCAGCACCGGCGGTGACAACTGCCAGGTGGTGGTCCACGTTTCAGCGGAAACGCTGAAGTTCGCTTCGCCAGCCGGTTCTTCCGGGACGGATAACGAAAACCAGCGGCCCGGTGTTTCAGCGGAAATTCCCGGGCTGTCCAGTACCGAGTTCTCCTGGATTGAGGGAGGCCCGCACGTTTCCGCAGAAACGGCTCGCCGTCTGGCCTGCGATGCCTCCGTCGTCCGGGTAACTGACGGCAGGAACGGTGAGCCGCTGAATATCGGCCGCAAATCACGATCCATTCCGCCTGCCATCAGGCGTGCGTTGCAGATGCGGGATGACGGTTGTCGTTTTCCCGGCTGCACGCACAAGCACTTCGTGGAAGGCCATCACATGAAGCACTGGGCCGACGGGGGCGAGACCAGCCTGCACAACCTCGTGAATCTCTGTCGCTTCCATCACCGCCTCCTGCACGAAGGCGGTTTCACCTGCAGGCGCGAGCCCGGCGGCCAGATCGTCTTCGCGAATCCGTGGGGTGACGACATCCCGGACTGCGCGGACACGGCAATTCCGGCCGACCGCGATGCCATCGATTGGTTGAAAGGAGACCTGGATCACCTGCGGATCGATTCCGACACGGGCGCGTGCCGTTGGCAAGGGGAACGCATCGATTGGCCGCTTGCCGTCGGGCACCTGTTCGATCGGCACGCAGGGCCCAAGGCAGCATCGAGGTGATTGACCGCCAGCCAGGATGCGCTACTGGGCGTCGAGGCTCTCGCCCGTGACTCCCTTGCTGTCGGGACCCAGCAGGTAGATATAGGGTGCCAGGATCTCGTCGGGCGTTTTCAGCTTGTCGCGATCCTCGGCCGGGTAGGCCTGCAGGCGCATGTCGGTGCGGGTCGCCCCTGGATTGATGCAGTTGACGCGGATCGGGACGTGCCGGTTCTCGTCAGCGAGAATCTGCGCGAGCGCCTCGGTGCCGAACTTCGAGACCGAGTAGGCACCCCAGTACGCACGGCCCTGGCGGCCAACGCCGCTGCTCGTGAAGATGATGGACGCGTCCTGCGACTTTTTGAGCAGCGGCAGCAGCACCTGGGTCAATGCAAACGCCGCGGTGAGGTTGACGTGTAACACGCGCTGCCACTCCGCGGCATCGTACTGCTCGATCGAAAGCCGCGGGCCGAGTATGCCGGCGTTGTGCACCAGCCCGTCCAGGCGTCCGAACTCTTCTTCGATGCTCGCGGCAAGTGACATATAGCCCTCGCTGTCGGCAGTGGCGAGGTCGAGCACCGCGATCGAGGGTCGCGGGGTGTTTTCCAGCGACGTGATCTCGTCGTACACCGCCTCCAGTTTCTTTACGTTACGGCCGTGCAGGATGACACGCGCGCCCAGCCGGGCCGCGCGAACGGCGAGCGCCTTGCCGATGCCATCGCTCGCACCGGTAACCAGGATGATACGGTCGGCCAGCACCTCGGGCGGGTATTCGTAAGTCTTCGGATCCATGGACGGTACCCTAGCCGGATGCCGGCTTCTCGGAAAGAGCCTCGTCCGGGTCGTCATCGAGGAGATCGTCGCCCACGTCCTCGTTCTCCGCGGCGCTCTCCAGCATCGACCGCGGCAGCGATTCCAGCGGCTCGAGCTGTTCGAGCTCTTTCTTCGGCTTCATGCCGAGCTCGACGAACTTGCGGGCGCCCGGCAGCACGTTGCGCTCCAGCGACCCCACGGCCCGGTTGTAATGCTCGACGCTGCTCTTTAGCTGCCGGCCCACCCGGTTGAGGTGCGTAACGAATACCGTCAACCGGTTGTAAAGCGAGCGTGCAAGGCGCTGCACCTCTTCCGCGTTCTTTGCCAGGGCCACCTGGCGCCAGCCGTAGGCCACGGCCTTCAGCAGCGCGACGAAGCTCGTTGGGGTCGCCAGGATGATCTGCTGCGCGAGCGCCGATTCGATCAGCTCCGGGTCCTCGTTCAGCGCCGCGCTCAGGAACTGGTCGCCCGGGATGAACAGGATGACGAAATCGGGGCTCTGCGCGAACTGGTCCCAATAGGTCTTGCTCGCGAGCTTGCGGATGTGCTCGCGCAGGTTGCGCGCGTGGCGCTCGAGCGCCACCTTTTGCTGGCCGTCGTCCTTCGCTTCCATCGCTTCCAGGTAGGCGTCCAGCGGTGTCTTCACGTCGACCACCAGCTCGCGCTTGTCCGGCATGCGCACGATCATGTCCGGCCGGATGACCTTCTCGTCCTCCGATTGGCTGACCTGCTCCTGGAAGTCGCAGTGCTCCACCATGCCGGCGAGCTCGACCAGCCGGCGCAGCGTGATCTCGCCCCAGCGGCCGCGGACCTGGGGGCGGCGCAGCGCGTTCACCAGGTTCTTCGTCTCTTCGGCAAGCGAGGCCTGGTGCAGCTTCATGCTTTCGAGTTGCGCGTGGATGCCGCCATAGGCTTGCGCCCGCGCTTTCTCGAGCTCCGCGATCTGCTGCTGCGACTGCTTGAGGGCGTCCCGGATCGGCTTGACCAGGTTCTCGACCGCCTGCTCGCGTTCGCTCAGCTCGCGCTTTGCTTTCTCCTGGTGGGCGCCGAGGTTCTGCTCCGCGAGCTTCAGGAAATGGTCGCTGTTGGCCTTCAGGGACTGGTTGGCGAGGTCGGAGAACGCCGTCGCCAGCCGGCTGGTCGCGGCTTCGAACGCGGAGTCGCGCTCGCGCTGCAGCGCATCCTGGTCCTTGACGCGCAGCTCGAGGACCGCGATCTCCTGCTGCAGGCGGCGGCGGCGCGCCCGGGTGACGAGCCAGGTAACCAGGACGCCCAGCAGCAGCCCGGCCGCGAGCGCGGCGCCCCCAACCTGGAGGAACGGCGGCTCAAGCGTGAATGTCGGCATCGGGTTCCCCGGTGACGCGGCCGGCGGTGAGGCCGGTGGCCTCGAGTACCTGCTGGACGAGCTCCTGCGTGCTGGCCGCGATGAGATCGGCGCCCCAGGTAGCCGGGTCGTCGTCCTCCGTGATATAGCCAAAGGCCGCCGCGATCGTGCGCGTGCCGGCTGCCCGGCCGGCCGCAATGTCCCGTTCGGCGTCGCCGACGAAAATCGTCCGGGCAGGGGCGACGTCGATCATTCTACAGGCCAGGAGCACCGGTGCGGGATCGGGTTTGCGCTGCGGCAGCGTGTCGCCGCTGACGGTGGCCGCGATGCGTGCGCCGAGTCCCAGCTGCTCGATCAGGGGCTCGGTCATGCGCTGCGGCTTGTTCGTGACCACGCCCCACGGAAGCGAGTGCGCATCCAACCGGTCGAGCAGCTCCGCAAACCCCGGGAACAGCGTGGAGCCCACGCACAGGGCCTGCTCGTAGCGCGCGAGAAAATCGCGGTGCAGGCGGTCGCGCTCGCTGTCGGACACGTGGCTGAACGCCAGGCGGATCAGGCCCATGGCGCCGTTCGATACGTGCGAGCGGGCGAGCTCGTAGGGCAGCGGCTCGCAGCCGTTGTCCTTCTGCAGCCCGGTGAGGGTGGCGACCATGTCGGGTGCCGTGTCGACCAGGGTTCCGTCGAGGTCGAACAGGATGGCCCGGGCACGCTCCGGGGCTGCGCCGTGGTCCCCCCTCATTCGGCTTCCGGCCGCGTGAAGTGCATGAGGTAGTTCACGTCCACGTTCGCGCCCAGCGAGTATTCGCGCGTCAGCGGGTTGTAGTGCATGCCGATGCTGTGCGCGAGATCGAGGCTCGCCGCGCGCCCCCAGGACGCGAGCTCCGAGGGGCGGATGAACTTTGCGTACTCGTGGGTGCCGCGCGGCAGCAGCCGGAGCAGGTACTCGGCGCCGACGATCGCGAACGCGAAGGACTTCGGGTTGCGGTTGATGGTGGCGAAGAACACGTGGCCGCCGGGCTTCAGCAACTGCGCGCAGGCCGCGACCACGGAAGCGGGTGAGGGCACGTGCTCCAGCATCTCCATGCAGGTCACGACGTCATACTGCCCGGCGCGCCCGGCAGCGAGGTCTTCGGCCGTCGTTTGCAGGTACTCGATGTCCGCACCCGACTGGGTAGCGTGCAGCCTCGCCACGGCGAGCGGCGCCGGCGCCATGTCGATGCCGGTCACGGTGGCGCCGGCCGCTGCCAGCGACTCGCTGAGGATGCCGCCGCCGCAGCCGATGTCGGCAACGCGCGCGCCGGCGAGCTCCGCCCTCTCACGGATATAGCCGAGGCGCAGCGGGTTGATGGCGTGCAGGGGGCGAAATTCGCTTTCCGGGTCCCACCAGCGGGAGGCGAGGGCGTCGAAGCGGTCGATTTCGTCCTGGTCGATGTTCTGTGCGGCGTTCGTCATCATTATTCGCCCGCGCGGCGGGCTTCGGCAGTTCCCATTTCGGCGGCGATGCGCTGGTGCCACTCGGCACTGCGGCGCAGCACGTCGTTCTCGTTGATGGCGGTCAGGCGACGCTGGTCGACGAGCTGGCGGCCGGCCACCCAGACGTCGGTCACCTGTTCCGGACGCGCAGTGTATACGAGCTGGGACAGCGGGTCGTAAACCGGCTGGCTGTTGAGGCTGAGCAGGTTGACGCAGGCGAGGTCCGCCCATTTGCCCGCCGTGATCGAACCGGTGACGTCGTCGAGCCCGAGTGCGCGGGCGCCCTCGAGCGTGGCCATGGAGAGCGCTTCCTCCGCGGTCAGCGCGGCCGCGTTGCCGACTTGCGTTTTCGCCAGCAGCGCCGCCGTCTGCATCTCGCTCAGCATGTCGAGCACGTTGTTGCTGGCCGCGCCGTCGGTGCCGAGCGCGACCGTAATCCCTGCCGCGCGCATCGCCGACACCGGGGCGATACCGCTCGCCAGCTTGAGGTTGGACCGCGGGCAGTGCGCGATGGCCACGCCCGCGTCCGCTAGCTCACGGATTTCCTCGTCCGTGAGGTGCACCGCGTGCACCGCCATCAGCGAGGAGTTCAGGAAGCCGAGATCCTTCAGCCGCGCCAGCGGGCGCTTGCCGGTGGTGCGGACGGCGTCCTCTACCTCGTGGGCCGTCTCGTGCAGGTGGATCTGCACCTGCACATCGAGCTGGTCCGCGAGCACTCGCAGCTCCCGGAACACGGCGTCGGAAACGGCATAGGTGGAATGCGGGGTGAAGCAGCTACTGATCAACGGGTCGTCGGCGTAGCGGTCGTGCACCAGCTCGGCGCCCTTGGCGAGATACTCGGCCGCATCCTTCGCCCAGGCCGTCGCGAAATCGATCACCGGCGTGCCGATGACGGCGCGCATGTGGCACTCGGCCGCGGTGCTCGCAACGACCTCCGGGAAGAAATACTGGTCGCTGAAGCAGGTGACGCCCGAGAGCAGCATCTCCGCGATCGCGTGGCGCGTGCCGTCGCGCACCATCTCGGCGCTGGCCCAGCGCTTCTCGTTCGGCCAGATGCCGTCGGCCAGCCAGCGCTCCAGCGGCAGGTCGTCGGCGATGCCGCGGAACAGGGTCATCGCGGCGTGGGTGTGCGCGTTGACGAGCCCCGGGATCAGCAGGTGATGAGGGCGCGCCACGATGACGCCCGGCCTGTACTTCTTCTTCGCATCGGGCGCCGGCAGCACCTCGACGATGCGCCCGTCGTGAACCGCGACAGCGTGATCCTCCAGCACGGTACCCGCGGGTTCGACCGGCACGCACCAGCGCGGAAGCAACAACGTATCGCAAGCCTGCATGCCGCCGATGATACCTGCGATTGCGAGGCGGCGCCGCGACTTCGAGGCTCGTCGAGGACCCTGCCGGAGGTGCTCGCGTGCCGGCCCGCGGCGGGCCGGAAATCGGCGGCAAAGTGGCGTGGTTGAGCCTTTTCGGACCTGCAGCGGTGCCGGGGCTATGGTATTATTTCCGCTCGGATTGGTGCTGCATTCCTCCCTTGGCGACGCAGGGAATTCCGAACTGAACCCGGTGATTTTTGGATTTCCGGTTCCGCCTCCGGGCGGGGTCGCTCCGGTTTTGTGACTGACTTTTGTGATTGACTATGGCTGAAATTGCGCAGGAGATCCTGTCCCGGAGTCTCGAGGACGAGATGAAGCAGTCCTACCTCGATTACGCGATGAGCGTGATCGTGGGACGGGCGCTGCCGGACGTGCGCGACGGCCTGAAGCCGGTCCACCGACGCGTGCTGCACGCCATGCGCGAGCTCGGCAACGACTACAACAAGCCCTACAAGAAATCCGCCCGCGTCGTCGGCGACGTCATCGGTAAGTACCACCCGCACGGCGACACCGCCGTGTACGACACCATCGTTCGCATGGCGCAGCCGTTCTCGATGCGCTACATGCTGGTGGACGGGCAGGGCAACTTCGGCTCGGTGGACGGCGACATGCCGGCGGCCATGCGCTACACCGAGGTCCGCATGGCGCGTATCGCGCACGAGATCCTCGCCGACCTCGACCGGGAAACGGTCGATTTCGTGGATAACTACGACGGTTCGGAGACGGAGCCGTCGGTCATGCCGACCCGCATCCCGAACCTGCTGGTCAACGGCTCGTCCGGCATCGCGGTCGGCATGGCCACGAACATCCCGCCGCACAATCTCACCGAGATCGTGAATGCGACGCTCGCCCTGATCGAGGACCCGGCAATCGACATCGCGGGCCTCATGCAGCACGTGCCCGGGCCCGACTTCCCGACCGCCGGCATCATCAACGGCGCGCAGGGTATTGCCGCCGCTTATCGCACCGGCCGCGGCCGCGTGTACATGCGGGCGCGGGCCACGGTCGAGACCATCGACGAGCGCGGCAAGGAAGCGATCATCGTGACCGAGCTGCCGTACCAGGTGAACAAGGCGCGGCTGATCGAGAAGATCGCGGATCTCGTGCGCGAGAAGCGCATTGAAGGCATTACCGAGCTGCGCGACGAGTCCGACAAGGACGGCATGCGCATCGTGATCGAGCTGCGGCGCGGCGAAATGAGCGACGTCGTGCTGAACAACCTCTACAAGCAGACGCCGCTGCAGAGCGTGTTCGGCATCAACATGGTGGCGCTGCACGACGGCCAGCCGCAGCTCATGAACCTGAAGCAGGTGCTGGAGGCCTTCCTCTCGCACCGCCGCGAGGTCGTGACCCGCCGCACGATCTACGACCTGCGCAAGGCGCGCGACCGCGCCCACATCCTCGAAGGGCAATCCGTGGCGCTCGCCAACATCGACGAGGTGATCGCACTCATCAAGGCGTCGCCGTCGCCGGCCGAGGCGAAGCAGGCTCTCGTGGGGCGCGACTGGGCGCCCGGCGCCGTCACCGGCATGCTGGAGCGGGCGGGTGCGATCGACACGCGACCCGACGAGCTGGCGGAAGGCAGCGGCCTCGTCGACGGCCGGTACCGGCTGTCCGACGTCCAGGCCCAGGCCATCCTGGACCTGCGGCTGCACCGGTTGACCGGGCTCGAGCAAGAGAAGATTCTCAACGAGTACAAAGAGATATTGGAAAAAATTAAGGAGCTTTCCAAGATTCTCGCGGACCCGGACGAGTTGCTGCGGGTGATCAAGGGTGAGCTGGTGGAGGTTCGCGAGAGCTTCGGCGACCCGCGCCGCACCGAGATCGTGGCCGATCACAGCGACCTCAGCACCGAAGACCTGATTCCGCCCGAAGAGGTGGTCGTGACCCTGTCGCACGGCGGTTACGCCAAGGCGCAGCCGATCGACGTCTACCAGGCGCAGCGGCGCGGCGGGCGCGGGCGCTCGGCGGCGCGGGTGAAAGACGAGGACTTCATCGACAAGCTGTTCGTCGCCAACACGCACGACACGCTGCTCTGTTTCTCCAGCCGCGGCAAGCTCTACTGGCTCAAGGTGTACCAGGTGCCGCAGGCGGGCCGTGGCGCCCGCGGCAAGCCCATCGTCAACCTGCTGCCGCTGGGCGAGAACGAGCGCATCAATGCGGTGCTGCCGATCCGGCAATTCGATGCCGACTGCTACGTGTTCATGGCGACCAGCGAGGGGCGGGTCAAGAAGACGCAGCTCAGCCTGTTCTCGCGCCCGCGGGCGAGCGGCATCATCGCGATCGACCTGCGCGAGGACGACCGGCTGGTCGACGTTGCCATCACCGACGGCAAGCAGGAGATCATGCTGGTCGCGAGTAACGGCAAGGCCATCCGCTTCAACGAAGGCGACGTGCGCCCGATGGGCCGCGGTGCTGCCGGCGTGCGCGGCATCCGGCTGGCGCGCGAGCACGAGGTGATCGCGCTCACCATCGTCGGCGATGGCATGCTGCTGACGGCCACCGAGAACGGCTTCGGCAAACGCACGGCCATGCAGGAGTTCCCGGTGCAGGGACGCGGCGGGCAGGGCGTCATCGCGATCCAGACTACCGAGCGCAACGGCCGCACGGTCGGCGCGCTGCAGGTCATGGAGGACGACGAGATCATGCTGATCAGCTCGAGCGGCACGCTGGTGCGCACGCCGGTCTCGGAAATCTCCATCATCGGCCGCAACACGCAGGGCGTCCGCCTGATCCGCGTCGAGGACGGCCAACGCCTGGTCGGCCTCGCCCGCATCGAAATGGTCGACGAAGAGTGACTGGCGGCCAGCGGCCCGGCTCCGGGATTGCCCTGTTGATTGTCGCGGGCAGCCGCGCACACCAGTTGTGGACCACAAGCAAATGATGCAAACCCGGCACCGCTTCAATTTCAGTGCGGGTCCGGCGGTGCTCCCCGCCGCCGTCCTGGAACGTATTCGCGACGATCTTCCCGATTGGCACGCGGGCATGTCGGTGATGGAGGTGAGCCATCGCAGCCGGGAGTTCACGGCGGTGGCCGAGCAGGCGGAGCAGGACCTGCGCGAGCTGCTCGCGATCCCCGACGACTACGCCGTGCTGTTCACGCAGGGCGGCGCCACGCTGCAGTTCGCGATGGTGCCGCTGAATCTCGCGGGGCCCGGCGATACGGCGGACTACGTCAACACGGGGCATTGGTCGAAGAAGGCCATCGCCGAGGGGCGGCTCTTCGCTGACGTGAACGTCGTTGCCGATGCCGCCGCCGGCAACTACTGCGACATTCCGGAGCCCGGCGGCTGGAAGCGTTCGGCCAATGCGGCCTACCTGCACTACACGCCCAACGAAACCATCGGGGGCGTGGAATTCCATTTCGTGCCCGACAGCGGCGGCGTGCCCCTGGTAGCGGATATGTCGAGCACCATCCTCTCCCGGCCGATCGACGTCTCCCGCTTCGGTGTGATCTACGCCGGCGCGCAGAAGAATATCGGCCCGGCCGGCATCACGGTGGTCATCGTCCGCAAGGACCTGCTCGGGCGTGCCCGCGACGGCGTGCCCACGCTGCTCCGGTACTCGACCTACGCGGAATCCGGCTCGATGAGCAACACCCCGCCCACCTTCGCCTGGTACGTTGCCGGGCTGGTGTTCGCCGACCTGAAGGCGCAAGGCGGGCTCGCGGCCATGGCGGCCGTCAACGAGCGCAAGGCGCGCAAGCTCTACGCCGCGATCGATTCTTCGCCCTTCTACAGCAACCCCGTGCGGGCGGATTGCCGCTCCTGGATGAACGTGCCATTCGTGCTGCAGGACCCGGCGCTGGACGCAAAATTCCTCGCCGAGGCCGAAGCCGCGGGGCTCATGAACCTCCGCGGCCACCGCGCCGTCGGCGGCATGCGTGCGTCGATTTACAATGCGATGCCCGAAGACGGCGTCGACGCATTGATAGCCTTCATGCAGGATTTCGAGAAGCGCCTATAACAGGTGCCGGGCTTGCCATTTTTGCCTTTTTGCAGCGCGGCAAAGACAGCAAGCCCGGCCCCTGCAACCGCAGGATGAAACCGAGTTTCCATGTTCAGGATACAGACGCTCAACAATATCGCTGTCGCCGGCCTCCGGCGCTTCCCGCGCAAGCACTACGAGGTCGCGTCGGGGATGTCGGACCCGGATGCCATTCTCGTGCGCTCCTTCGATATGCACGGCATGGAGATCCCGGAGTCGGTGGCGGCCATCGGGCGCGCCGGCGCCGGCGTCAACAACATCCCGATCACGGAGATGAGCAAGCGCGGCGTTCCCGTGTTCAACGCGCCGGGTGCGAACGCCAACGCCGTCAAGGAACTGGTGCTTGCCGGGCTGCTGCTCGCCGCGCGCAACGTCTGCAGCGCTCGTGACTATGTGCGCGGCCTCGATATCGCGGGCGAGGAGCTCTCGAAGGCCGTCGAAGCGGGCAAGAAGCAGTTCGTGGGCTTCGAATTGCCGGGCCGTACGCTGGGCGTCATCGGCCTCGGCGCCATCGGGGTCGAAGTAGCGAACGCGGCGCTCGCCCTCGGCATGAAGGTCGTCGGCTTCGATCCCGACATCACGGTCAAGCGCGCCTGGCAACTGTCCTCGGGGGTCCGGGAAGTCGACACCCTCGACGGCCTGTTCAAGGTCGCCGATGCCGTCACCGTGCACGTGCCGCTGGTCGAGTCGACCCGTCACCTCGTCAACCGCAACCGCCTGGAGCTGATGCCGAAGGGCGGTGTCGTGGTGAACTTCTCGCGCGGCGGCGTAGTGGACAACGTGGCGATGCTGGCTGCTCTCGACAGCGAACGCCTGCACGCTTACGTCTGCGACTTCCCCGCGCCGGAGCTGCTGCGGCATCCGAAAGTGACCGCGTTGCCGCATCTCGGGGCATCGACCCGCGAGGCGGAGGAAAATTGCGCGATCATGATCGCGGACAACATCCGCGAGTACCTCGAGAACGGCAACATCCGCCACGCGGTCAACTTTCCCGAGGCCGTGCTGCCGCGTTCGGACGCCTACCGCATCACGATCGCGAACGCGAACGTGCCGAACATGGTGGGACAGATCTCAACCTGCCTCGCGCAGGTCAACCTGAACATCGAGGACCTGCTGAACAAATCGCTCGGCGAGGTCGCCTACACGATCGTGGACCTCGACGGACCGGTCCCCGAGGAGACGGTGGCCGCGCTGCGCCAAATCAAGGGCGTGCTGGCGTTGCGTAATCTCGGCAAGCCGATATCCTGACGGCCGGTCACCTATACGACGCTTGCGGCGGAACCCAGCATGGCCAAAGCCCCACAGGACACCGATCCGGCCCCGGATCTCGCGACGATGCGCCGGCGGATCGACGAGGTCGACGAGCAGATCCAGGCGCTGATCAACGAACGGGCGACTTACGCGCAGCAGGTGGGCGTGTCGAAAGGCGCGCTCGCCAGTGCCGTCGATTACTACCGCCCCGAACGCGAGGCGGACGTGCTGCGCCGCGTCCGCGAGCGCAACGCGGGACCCTTGCGCGACGAGGAGATGCTGCGCCTGTTCCGCGAGATCATGTCGGCGTGCCTCGCGCAGCAGGAGCCGCTCAAGGTCGGCTTTCTCGGGCCCGAGGGCACCTTCACCCAGGCGGCGGTCTACAAGCACTTCGGGCATTCCGTGCGCGCGCTGCCGTTCGGCACCATCGACGAGGTCTTTCACGACGTCGAAAGCGGCGGCGCGGATTTCGGCGTGGTGCCGATCGAGAACTCCACGGAAGGCACCGTCAACAACACGCTCGACATGTTCCTGACCTCGCCGCTCAAGATCGGCGGCGAGATCGAGCTGCGCATCGAGCAGCACTTGCTGGGGCGCATGTCCGGGCTCGACGCAATCGAACGCGTTTGCGCGCACGAGCAGGCCCTGGCCCAGTGCCGCGGCTGGCTGCGCGAGTACCTGCCGGGCGTCGAGTTGATCGGCGTCAGCAGCAATGCGGTCGGGGCGCGCCGGGCGCGTGACGAGCAGGG
>CBFGSB010000045.1:0-19022 GCA_965651325.1 uncultured Chromatiales bacterium
GTTTCCTTCTCGACGATCAGCGCCCGGCTGCCCGTGAGCTCCGGCGCCGGCGGCACCTCGAGCGCGACGCGCTCGCCCGCGGGCAGCGCCTGCAGGTCATCGCCGATGCGCGCGGCGAAGGTGTCCGGGTAGCCGCCGGCGAGACCGACGGTGATGTTGCTGACCGTGTAGTATTTTGCGTAGAAGCGCTGCACGTCCTCCAGCGTCATCGACTGGAGATCGCTGACGTCACCGAGATTGAGCGAGCCATACGGGTGTTCGTCGCCGTAGATGCCGGTGTACAGCAGCTCTTTGCCGAGCTCTTCGTCGTTGTTGCCGACGAGGCCGGTGCGGATCGCGTTCACGAGCTGCGTCCTGACCCGCCTGAAGTCCTGCTCGCGCCATCCCGGCGTGAGCAGCTGCTCCATGGCCAGTGCGTACCAGGTGTCGAGGTTGTCCTTGTGCACCTGGCCGGCGAGCCGCGTCATCTCCTTGTCCACCTGCGCGGTAAAGTCCGCCGCGATCGGGTACATGGCGTCGTTGATCTGCTCGATGGTGTGCGCGGTCGAGCCGCCCTCGGTGAGCATGGCGGCGGTGAGGGCCGCGAGGCCTTTCTTGCCTTCGGGGTCCAGGGCAGCTCCGGCGTGGACGAGAATGGCCACGTCGACCAGCGGAGACGTGTCGGACGGCTGGGCGACGATGTCGACGGGGATCGGCTCGTGTTGTGGCGCGGGGTTCGGCACCGCGCCCGCGTCGCCGCCGGTGTCCCCCGCGGCGCGGGTCGCCGCGACGCCCGCTCCTGGCTCCGAGGAAGGCTTCAGTGCATCCCCCGAGGACGAGCTTTCGGCGTCGGCGACGAGGGCGTCGATGGACGACATGCCGTCGACGCCGGCCATTTCCGCCGAGTTCGACAGGGAGACCGTGACCCGGCCGGAATCCACGAAGAACTCGTTCGCGTAGCGGCGGATGTCCTCGGCCGTGAGGCTGTCGTAGGTCCGGTACAGCTCGTTGATCGTCTCCGGCGTGCGCGCATGCTGCACGTAAGCGGCCAGCACGCTGCCGATGCCGTCCGAGCTGTCGAGCTGCGAGGTGAAGAGGTAGCGCAGGCGCGATTTCGTGTCGGCGACGAGACCGGGATCGGCGAGCTCCGTCCGCGCTTTCGCGAACGTCGCGTTGATCGCCGCGACGACGTCGGCGGCGTGCTGCTCGTCCGTCAGGCGCACGTAGAGCATCAACAGGTTCGGGTCCTTGCGGTTCGGGAAGTAGGTCAGGAGCTGGTCGACCGATTGCTCCTCCAGCACCAGCTCCCGGTAGAGCTCCGACGATTCCGAAAAATAGATCGAGGCCAGCAGGTCCATCGCCGGCATGGCTTTCTGGTCCGGCCGGAACGCCGGGCCGCGGAAAGCAATGTACAGCCAGGGCTGGGTCTGCGCGTCCCACCGGATGTGCTCGTAGATCGGGCCGTCCAGCGGCGGCTCCGTCGGGATCTCCACCTCGTAGTTACCGCGTTCCCAGCCGCCCCAGTACTTCTCGACCAGGTCGAAGGTTGCCTGCGCGTCGACGTCGCCCACGATGATGACGGCCGTGTTTTCCGGCCGGTACCAGCGGCTGAAGAACTCCCTGGAGTACTCGAGCTGGTTGGGCATGTCCTCGATATCCTCGATGAAGCCCATGGTCGTGTGCTGGTAGGTGTGCTTGTCGAAAGCGAGGTCGCGGATGCGCTCGTAGGCCTTGGAGGTCGGGTCGGAATAGTTCTTCAGGTACTCGCCCTTGACGGCAAGCGCCTCGGTGCGGAACGCCGCTTCGGAATAGCTCAGGTTCATGAAGCGATCCGCCTCGATTTCGAGCATCTTCTCGAGGTCGGCCTTCGTGAACGTCGTGTGGTAGTTGGTGTAGTCGTCGGTCGTGTAGGCGTTCTGGTTGGCGCCGGTTTTCTTCAGGATCGCGCCGTAGACGTCCGGGGGGTAGGCCTCGGTGCCGCGGAACATCATGTGCTCGAAAAAGTGCGCGAACCCGGATTTGCCCGGCTCGACCTCGTTGCGCGAGCCGGTCTGGACCGGGATCTGCAGCGTGACGATGTCGGGATAGTCCGTCTCGACGATGATGACGCGCAGACCGTTGTCGAGATCGCGCATGAGATAGGGAATGTCGAATATGCGTGACATCGTTTCCTCGCTGTTGGTGTCGTCGGCGCCGGTATCGGCGGCCGGCGGCGTCGTCGAATCTCCGCAGGCGGCGAGCAGCACGCTCGCGAAGACGGCCATGACGGCATTGCGCATGGATTCTCTCCCCAAAGACACTAAAATCGCACTGAGTCGGTATGACAGCGCGCATGCGAAAAGGTGCGGACCATGATCGTCGAACAAGTCTGGACTGGCAACAGCTACCGGAATTTCAACTACCTCGTCGCCTGCCCGGAGACCGGTGACGCGCTGGCAATCGACCCGCTGGACTACGGTAAGTGCCTCGCCGCCGCGCGCGAGCACGGCTGGACGATCTCGCAAATCCTCAATACGCACGAGCACGCCGACCACACCGGCGGCAACAAGGCCATGGTGGAGGCGACCGGCGCCGAGGTCATCGCGCACGAGAACGCCAAGCACCGCATTCCGGCCATGAGCCGCGGTGTCGGCGCGGGCGACGTGATCCGGGTCGGGAAGACGGTCGAGCTCGAGTGCCTCGACACACCGGGGCACACCATGAGCCACATCTGCCTGTTGTCGCGCACGGACCAGCCGGCGCTCTTCAGCGGCGACACGCTGTTCAACGCGGGCGCCGGCAACTGCCACAACGGCGGGCATCCGGCCGAGCTGTACGAGACGTTCGCGAACCAGTTGTCGAAGCTGCCCGACGATACGCGCCTCTACCCCGGGCACGACTACCTGGTGAACAATCTCGGCTTCACGCTGGACCGCGAGCCGGACAACGCCAAAGCGGCGGCGATGCTCGCGAAGCACCGTGGCCAGGACCCGGCGAATGCGTACGTGACGACGCTGGCCGAAGAGCGGGAGATGAACGTGTTTTTCCGGCTGCGGAGCCCCTCGGTGATTGCCCGCCTGCGGGAAAGCTTTCCGGAGCTGGGCGAAGTGCCGGATGCCAGGACCGTCTTCCTCAAGCTGCGCGAACTGCGCAACCGGTGGTGACATGAGCCTGCGCAGGATCGAGAGACGTATCGTCGCCGGCACCCGGTTCTTCACGATGATCGCCGTGGCCGGAGCGCTGGCCGGTTCCATCCTGATGTTCTTTCTCGGGTTCGTCAGCGTCTACGGGGCCTTCCGTTCGGTGATCCTGTATTCCCCGGAGGACGAGAATGTGTTCGGTGCCACCGCGATGATCGGCGTGATCGGCAGCCTGGACCTGTTCCTGATCGCGATTGTCCTGCTCTACTTCGCTTACGGCGTGTATTCGCTGTTCATCCATCCCGAGGAAGGCGAGGAAGAGCTGGCGTTGCCGGCCTGGCTCCGTGTCACCCAGATCGGGCAACTGAAGCAGGTGGTGGCGGAGATGATCATCGTGATCCTGTTCGTCCTGTTCCTGCGCCAGGCCCTGCAGGTATTCTCGGCCGGCGACGCACCCCTCACCTGGCGCGGGGTCGCCAACCTGACCGTATTGCCGTTCAGCACGCTGCTCCTCGGCATCGCGTTGCGACTCGTGGAGTTGCACCCCAAGCCCCTGAAGCCGGCCATCAAATCCGGCGAGCCAGCTCCTCCAGCCTGACGCGTTGGGTCGCGCCAGGCATAGCCACCTGGCGGGCGGCCAGCCACAACCACTGCAAGGCATCGAACAGCCGGAGCTGTTCCGCCAGGCGCTCGCGCAGCGCGAGGTCGCCCGCGTATGCGCGCAAGAGTGTGCCTTGTTGCGCCGCCTCGAGATCGTGGTACCCGATCAGCGACGCGAGGTCGAACAGCGGCTCGTTGTCGCAGGCGTATTCCCAGTCCAGCAGCCGGAGCGCCGGCGTCGCGATCACGTTCGCGGCGACGACGTCGTTGTGGCAGCAGGCGGTCCCGGTCGGCGCGGGGGCGCTGGCGACGATGTCGCGGCAGCGCTGCCCGATCGCGAACAGGCTCTCGTCACCTCGAATGCGCTCGAGGTAGCGCGCTGCAGCGCCGGCCGCATCGAAAAGCACGCCCGAGTGCGGCAGCGCGTGGACGCGACGGAAGAGCGCGGCCAGCGCTTCGAGATTGGTATCGCTTGCAAGATCCGCGCGCGTCCAGCAGCGCCCCGGCAGGTACTCGTAAACCAGGATACCGGCACCGGGATCCGCATACACGACCTCGGGCGCGATCCCCTGCCGCGACGCACGTTCAAGGATCGCCAGTTCCGTGTGACGATCGAGCCCGAATGCCCGCGCCTGCGGCCCGTCGAGCCGCAGGACCAGCTTGCGATCCTCCGTCTCCACGAGCCAGCTACGGTTGGACCGCCCTCCTCCCAGCGGCCGGTAGCGCGCTTTCGCCGGCTCGACGCCGGGAATGCGCGCAATAGCCGCTGCCGCGCAGACGGGATCGGTCATGCGGCGGCGGCTGCGTGCTGTTGCTCGGCGTAGGCCCGGCGCCAGGCGACGAGACCGATCGGGACCAGCGCGACGTAGAGCACGAACAAAAGCGCCGTGAGCTGCAGGTCGCGGGCCCAGTAGAGATAGATCGAGACGCTATCGATCGCGAGCCAGTACCACCAGTTCTCCAGCACCTTGCGGGCGACGAGGAAGGTGGTCCAGATCGCCGCGACCGTGGTGGCGGAGTCCGCGTAGGGGAAGGCCGCGTCCGAGTAGCGATCCAGCAGGAACCCGATGAGCGCCGCGGCGGCGGCGATTCCGGCGACGGCAGCGGCGTGCGCGGGGAGCGGCCACTTCGTCACCGGCAGCTCGCTCTCGCGGTTCCCGCCGGCGCGCCACACGTACCAGCCGTACACCGCCATCGCGAGATAGAACACGTTCAGGAGCGATTCCATGTACAGCTTCGCCCCGATGAACAACCCGACGTAGATCGCCGTGCTCACGGCCGCGAAGAACCAGCACCAGATGTTCCGGCGGATGGCGAGCAACAGGTAGGCAACGGCCGCGAGCACGGCAATCGCCTCCAGGGCGCTCAGCGCCCGGAGCTGTATCGCAACCAGTTCCGGGAGGCCGTTCAAGTATCAGTCACCCAGCGGGTTGTTCAGGATGCGGATCGCGAATACCGCTTTCGGCACCTGCTCGAAGGTGCGCCTGATCTCGCGCTCGAGCACCGGCATGACATCCTCGTACTCCCCGCGGATTTGCGTGCTCATCGCATTCGTCTCGACCTCCACGGCTTCGTGCTCGTTGAACCGGCGAATCACGTCCTCGATCGGCTCCAGGAACTCTTCCTGCAAAGGGTACAGGCTGATGTCTACGGCTACTCTCATGATCCTAAAACCTCATCTCGAATGTGACGCCGACCTGGCGGGGATCGCCGCGGCGTATGTAAAGCTCGTTGGCGAAGTCCGGCGGCTCGTTGCCGAAGAAGAACCCGCGCACGGCGTAATTCTCGTCGAACAGGTTGCGCGCCCACAGCTCGGCCGACCAGCTCTCGGCCTCGTAGCCGATGCGCGTTTTCGCGAGGGCGTATGCCTCGGATCGCTGGTTGTGGCTCACGTCGAAGTAGAACGCGTCGCGTGCGGACAGGTCCAGCCGCGTGAAAAAGCCGGATGGATGCCGGTACGCGCCCCCCAGCGCCAGCGTGTAGTTCGGCGCGTGCGCCTGGTCGCGGCCGCCCAGGTCGAAAGCGCCGTTGGCGAACTCCTCGAACTCCGCATCCAGCAGCCCGACGCTCGCATAGAGCTCCCATGCATCGTCCGGCATCCAGCGCAACTGGGCTTCGGCGCCGAGGCTCCTCCCCTTCGCGGCGTTGTCGGTGAAGAAGATGAACGAAGCCGGGTCGTTGGGGTTGAGCTGCACGGAGGTCCTGACCTGCTGGTCGCTACGCCGGCTGTAGAAGAGCGTGCCGTCGAAAGCGAGCGCACCGTCGAGCATCCGTGCCTTGATGCCGGTCTCGAGGCTCCACAGGGATTCCTGCTCGAACTGGCGGCCGCCGTCGGGCACCGGGCCGAGGTTGAAGCCGCCGGCCTTGTACCCGCGGGACAGCGCCACGAACCCCGTCAACGCGTCGCTGAAATGGTGGCTGTAACTGAGCTCGCCGCCAACCATGGTTTCGTCCGGATCCAGCCGCAGGCCATTGGAGTCGAAATAATCCGTGCGGCGTCGCTCCAGGCGCAGCCCGAACGCGAGCTCCCCGTTTTCGGAGACGTCGACGCCGAGCTGGCCGAAGACCGCGACATTGGTTGCTTCGAAGCGGCTCGCCAGCGCGTCGTCCAGGTCGTCCGCAAAGCCGGACAGCGGGTCGAAGTACACGCCCTGGTTCAGGGTCGCCAGGGTCTCGTCGAGATCCAGCAGGTACACGCCGACGAGCCAGTCGGTCGTGTCGTTGAACAGGCGCCCCGCGTCCGTCGACGTGAGGCGGAATTCCTGGCTCAGCGTCCTGCGCTCGCGCTCATTGGCGGAGATGAAGTCATAGGTGAACGGTGCCCAGGCCTCCGGGTTGCCCCAGTCGGCATCGAAAGCGAAATCCCGGTCGGAATCCGCGAACGCCGTAATGGACGTGAAAGCGAAGCGCTCTCCCCCGTCCCATTCGAGCTTCAGCGAAGAGCCCAGGCTTCGCTGCGCGTCGCGGCCCGGGTTGTCGGAGAGCACCGTCAGCGAGTTGTCGATGGCAAAACCGTCGTAGCCGTTGTCGACGTCGGCGAGCATCGCGGCCCACAGCACGCGCCAGTCGTTCGGTGCTTCCCACAGGAGCTTGCCGCGCAGGGTGGTCTCCTCCCGGCGGTTCGTGTCGTCGCGGCCGAGGAACGGGTTGTCGCGGAAACCGTTGCTCTCATGGCGATGGCCGCTCAGCCGGAACCTGAGCGTCTCGTCGTGCGTCAGCGGCCCGCCGAACGCGATGCCACCCGAGAACGCGTCGTCCTGGCCGGCACCCACCTCCACGACGCCCGACCACTCTTCCGTCGGCGCGGTGCTGCGCATGTAGACCAGGCCGCCGATGGCGTTGGCGCCGTAACGCGTGCCCTGCGGCCCGCGCAGCACCTCGACCTGCCCGATGTCGAACAAGGTCGCCACCGTGCCGATGCCGCTGAAGTCGATGTCGTCGATGAGCAGGCCCACCGACGGGTTCGGCGCGCCTTCGTATTGCTCCAGCTCGCCGACGCCGCGAATCTGGAAGAACCGCGCGCGGTTGCCCTCGCCGGAAATGTTCACGTTCGGCATGACCGTGACCAGTTCCTCGAAGTGCTGCACGGCGAGTGCATCGATGGTGTCGTGCTCGAGCACCGTGACGCTCGTGGGCAGCTCGCTGACCGTGCGCTCGCGGAAGTCCGCGGTGACGACGATCTCCTCGATCTCGTGATCGGGTGCGGCCTGGGCGCCGGACGGGACGGGGTGAACCAGCGAGAACGCGGCGGCAGCCAGCACGAGGCGCCGCGGAAGCTTTGGTAGCAGCATTGGAGGATCCTCTTCCTACGCCGGTATTACCCGGGTCAGGTTCTAAGGGTTCCCGTCTCGTGCCGCACGATGCGGCACGCGGATCTCAGGCCGTCAGGCCACCCCTGTGATGCTCGCGATTATACCGGAACGCGCGGTGCGCTTCGAGGTCGGCGGTTCAGGCCTTCTCCAGCCGCCGGATCAGGCTAGACGTGTCCCAGCGGCTGCCGCCCATCGCTTCCACTTCCGCGTAGAAGCGATCCACCAGCTCCGTGAGCTCGAGTTTCGCCCCGTTGCGCCGAGCCTCCTCCAGCGCGATTTTCAGGTCCTTGCGCATCCATTCCACGGCGAAGCCGAAATCGAACTCGTCGTTCACCATCGTCTGCCAACGGTTCTCCATCTGCCAGGACTGCGCGGCACCGTTGGAGATCGCACTGACGACCGCCTCGATATCGAGGCCGGCGCGTTTCGCGAAGTGCAACCCTTCCGAAAGCCCCTGCACGATGCCGGCGATGCAGACCTGGTTCACGGCCTTCGCGAGCTGGCCCGCGCCGATCCCGCCGATGCGCGTGCACGTTTTCGCGTAGCTCCGCAGGACCGGCAGCACGCGCTCGAAAATCGCTTCGTCGCCGCCGATCATGACCGTGAGCTGGCCTTTCTCGGCGCCGGCCTGGCCGCCGGAGACGGGTGCATCCAGGAAATCGACGCCTTTCTTTCCTGCCGCGTCCGCGACCTCGCGCGCCACGACGGCGGATGCGGTCGTGTGGTCGACAATCACGCAACCAGCCGGCGCGCCTTGCAGCACGCCGCCTTCGCCCAGGATGACGTCCCGCACGTCGTCGTCGTTGCCGACGCAGCAGCAGGTGATGTCCGCGCGGGCGGCCGCTTCGGCGGGAGTTGCCGCGCGCTGACCGCGGTATTCCGCGCACCACGCCTCCGCTTTCGCGGCGGTGCGGTTGTAGACGGTAACTTCGTATCCCGATCGCGCCAGGTGGCCGGCCATCGGGTAGCCCATCACGCCCAGTCCGACAAATGAAACGCGCATAGCTCCTCGCCCGGTTACAATCGCGAACAAGAATAACAGTCCCGGGGGGACCTCGCATGCCGCAGCTCTCGCGTCGATTCGCCGTTCGTGCCCTTCTGCTAGTGCCTTTGCTGATGCTGCTCGGTTGCCAGGCACCGCCGGCGGAAGAGCCCGCCACGCTGGTCGTCACCGGCGCCCGCGTCTGGACGGGTGACCCGGTGCAGCCCTGGGCCGACGCCATCGCCAGCCGTGGCAACACGATAGTCGCGGTCGGGAGCGTCGAGGACGTTGAAAAGCTCACCGGCCCGGAGACCACCGTGATCTCCGTGCCCGGCAGCCTGCTCGTGCCGGGCTTCATCGACACCCACGTGCACCTCACTGACGGCGGCGCCGGCCTCGCGTCCGTGCAGTTGCGCGACGCCGCGACGCCCGAGGAATTCACGCAGCGCATCGCGGACTACGCCGCGACGCTCGAGCCGGGCGAGTGGATCCTCTACGGCAACTGGGATCACGAGCGCTGGGGCGGCGAGCTGCCGCGCCGCGACTGGATCGACGCGGTCACGCCGGAGAACCCGGTGTGGGTCAACCGGCTGGACGGCCACATGGCGCTCGCGAATTCCCTGGCACTGCAGATCGCCGGCGTCGACGCCGATACCCCGGCGGTGGACGGCGGCGAAATCGTGCGCGACGGCGAAGGCCGGCCGACCGGCGTCCTGAAAGACAACGCGATGGCGCTGGTGGAGCAGGCGGTCCCGGAAGCGAGCGAGGCGCAGCTCGACCGGACCGTTGCCGCGGCCATGGCCTACTTCGCCTCGAACGGGGTCACCTCGGTGCACGACATGGGCGACTGGCGCGATCTCGCGGCTTACCGGCGGATGCAGGGCCGTGACGAATTCATAACCCGCGTCTACTCCGTGATGCCGCTCGCGAGCTGGGAGCGCCTGCGCGACGAAGTCGCGGCGCAGGGCCGCGGCGACGCCTGGCTGCGGATCGGCGGGCTCAAGGGCTTCATGGACGGATCGCTCGGCTCGCATACCGCCGCGTTCCTGGAGCCGTTCACCGATGCACCGGAGGATCGCGGCTTCCTCGTCAACGACCTCGAGGACATGCGCGCCTGGGTCGGCGGCGCCGACGCCGCCGGGCTGCACGTGATGGTGCACGCCATCGGCGACCGAGCCATTCGCGCCCTGCTGGATATTTACGACGACGTTGCCACCGCCAACGGCGAGCGCGACCGCCGGTTCCGCATCGAGCACGCGCAGCACATTCACCCGGATGACATCGGGCGCTTCGCCGCGCAGAACATCATCGCCAGCATGCAGCCTTACCACGCGATCGACGACGGCCGCTGGGCCGACAAGGTCATCGGGCCCGAGCGCGCGGAGACGACGTACGCGTTCCACTCGCTGATCGAGAGCGGCGCGCGGGTATCCTTCGGCAGCGACTGGTTCGTCGCGCCGGCATCGCCGCTGGAGGGGATCTATGCCGCGGTCACGCGGCGCACCCTCGACGGGGCGCACCCGGACGGCTGGGTGCCCGGGCAGAAGATCTCGGTCGCGCAGGCGCTGGTCGCCTACACGCGAGCCGCGGCATTCGCGTCATTCGAGGAAGACGCGAAAGGCATGCTGAAGCCCGGGATGCTCGCCGACTTCGTGCTGCTGGACCGGGACATCACCGCGATCCCGCCGGAGGAGATCCGCGACGCGCAGGTGTTGCAGACGGTAGTCGGCGGGCAGGTCGTCTACTCGGCGGACCGCGTCAGCCGGTGAGCCCGGCTGCGCGCATCGCCAGCTTCACGAGCCACGCCAGCAGCAGCACGCCGGCGACGCTTACGCCCCAGATGAGCAGCAGCCACCCGACACGCCGCCACCAGTGCGGCCGCGCCTGGACCTCGCTGCCCGCCATCAGTGATAGCCCTCGCCCGGCCGCACCTTGCCGCGAAACACCCAGTAGGAGAACGCCGTGTACACCAGCACGATCGGGATGATGAGCAGGGCCCCGACCAGCGTGAACCCCATGCTCTGCGGCGGGCCGGCGGCCTCGCGGATCGTGACGTCCGGCGGAATGACGTTGGGCCACAGGCTGATACCGAGCCCGCTGTAACCGAGGAAGATCAGCGCGAGCGTCAGCAGGAACGGCGCCACGTGCGCCTCTCGCCTGAGCGCGCGCAGGAGCAAGAGCGACGTTACGCCTACCAGCAGCGGCACCGGCGCGAAAAAGAAGAAGTTCGGCAGGCTGAACCAGCGCTCGCGGACGGCGGGGTGCTCGACCGGGGTCCAGATGCTGATCACGACGATGACGGCGAGCAGCGTCCACAGCCAATGGCGTGTCGCCAGGCGCATCCGCTGCTGCAACTCCCCTTCCGTCTTCAGGATGAGCCAGGTGCTGCCGAGCAGCATGTACGCCGCCACCAGCCCGAGGCCGGTGAACAGCGGGAACGGCGCGACCCAGTCGAGCGCGCCGCCCGCGAACTGCCCGTCCCGCACCGGCAGTCCGTTCACATACGCGCCCAAAATGGCGCCTTGGCAAAAGGCCGCGGTGTAGGAGCCCACCGCGAAGGCCTTGTCCCACCGGCCCCGGCTGGACGGCCGGGCGTGCAGGCGAAACTCGAAGGCCACGCCGCGGAAGATCAGCCCGACCAGCATCAGCACCAGCGGCAGGTAAAGCGCCGACAACACCACCGCATACGCCAGCGGAAACGCCGCCAGCAGCCCCGCGCCGCCCAGGACGAGCCAGGTCTCGTTGCCGTCCCACACCGGCGCGATGCTGCTCATCATGGCGTCGCGGTCCTCCTTCGCCGGCACGAACGGAAACAGCATGCCGATGCCGAGATCGAAGCCGTCCATGACGATGTACATGCCGATCGCAAACAGGATGATCACGGCCCAGACGAGGGGAAGGTCGATACCCATCAGCTCTCCTCCTCGTCGGCCGTCGCGGCGGAGATGGGCCGCATCGGCTGGCGCGGCTGGCCCGGTCCGCCTTCGAAAGGTTCCTCTGCCGCACCGCCGCCCGGGCCCCGCCGTATGAGGCGGATGCCGTACACCGTCCCGGCACCGAAGATCGCGAAGTACACCACGACGAAGATCGCCAGCGTGAGGCCGACTTCCGCGGCGCCATGCCGAGAGACGGCGTCGGCGGTCCTGAGCAGGCCGTGCACCACCCACGGCTGGCGGCCGATCTCGGTCGTGTACCAGCCCGCGAGGATCGCCACGAGCCCGGCGGGCCCCATGAAAGCGGCGAGGCGCAGCAGCGGGCGCGACGTGTACAGGCGCTTGCGCGCCGCGCACCAGGCAGCCGCCAGCCCGAGCGCGATCATCAGCAGCCCGAGGCCGACCATGACGCGGAAGGTCCAGAAGACGATGGTGGCGTTCGGCCGATCGCGCGCCGCAAAATCCCCGAGTACCGGCACCCTGCCATCCAGGCTGTGCGTCAGTATCAAGCTGCCGAGCGAGGGAATTTCCACGGCGTAGCGGGTTTGCTCCTCGTCCATGTCCGGGATGCCGAACAGGATGAGGGGCGCGCCCTCTCCCGCGCGGCGTTCCCAGTGACCCTCCATCGCGGCGATCTTCGCGGGCTGGTGCTCCAGCGTGTTGAGCCCGTGCAGGTCGCCGAGCACGAGCTGCAGGGGCGCGCTGACGAGCACCATCCCCATCGCCATGGAGAACATTTTGCGGACCGGGGGCTCGTCGCGGCCGCGCAGCAGGTGCCACGCGCCGCCCGCACCGACCACCAGCGCTGTCGCGAGGAACGCGGCATTCACCATGTGCGTCAGCCGGTACGGAAACGACGGGTTGAAGATCACCGCCAGCCAGTCCACCGGCACGACCTGCCCGTTGACGATCTCGTAGCCCTGCGGCGTGTGCATCCAGCTGTTCGACGCGAGAATCCAGAACGACGACAGCAGCGTGCCGAACGCCACGGCGAGGGTGGACATGAAGTGCAGGCCCGGCCCGACCCGGCGCATGCCGAACAGCATCACCCCGAGGAAGCCCGCTTCGAGGAAGAAGGCAGTCAATACCTCGTAGGACAGCAGCGGCCCGGTCACGCCGCCCGCGAAGCGCGAGAACTGGCTCCAGTTGGTCCCGAACTGGTAGGCCATGACGATGCCCGACACGACGCCCATGCCGAAAGCGACCGCGAAGAGCTTCAGCCAGAAGTTATAGAGGTCCAGGTAGACGCGGTTTTTCGTGTAGAGCCACGCCCCCTCGAGCACGGCCAGGTAACTCGCGAGGCCGATCGTCAGCGCCGGGAAGATGATATGGAAGGAGATCGTGAACCCGAACTGGATCCTGGCGAGCAGCAGCGCGTCGACGTCAGGCACGACGGCGCGCCGCTACGGGCTTACTGCCCTGTTCCTGCCGTGACCGCGACTGCCCGGTCACGGCCGTGGCTCACGCGGCGCTCGCGCGCGACCTGGTGTCGGGAGTCGCGGCGGTTTCCTTCTTGCGCGGGTCGAGGCCGATCGAGCGCGCGATGATCTCGCGCATCACCTCCGAACTGCCGGCGTAGATGCGCGACACGCGTGCGTTCAGGTACATGCGGCAGATCGGGTACTCGTCCATGTAGCCGGCGCCGCCGTGGAGCTGGACGCACTCGTCCATCACGCGGCCTTCGAGCTCGCTCGTGAAAAGCTTGGCCTTGGCCGCGTTGTCCGCGGTCAGCTCGCCGTCGTTGTGCTCCAGCACGCACTGGTCGACGAAGGCCTGGGCCACGTCGATCTCGGTGCGCATGTCGGCCATCTTGAAGCGCGAGTTCTGGAAATCGGCGATCGCCTGGCCGAACGCCTTGCGCTCCCGGATGTAATCCATCGTGATGTCGAACGCCGCATCGGCGGCCGCGAGGTAGCCGACCGCGCCCAGCAGGCGCTCCTCGGCGAGGAAGTGCATCAGGTGATAGAAGCCGCGGTTCACCTCGCCGAGCAGGTTCTCCTTCGGCACCTGCACGTTGTTGAAAAAGAGCTCCGCGGTGTCCTGGCTCTTCAGTCCCATCTTCTTCAGGTTGCGGCCGCGCTCGAAGCCTTCCATGCCCCGCTCCACCACGAACAGGCTCAGGCCGTGCGAGCGCCCGGGCTCCGTGCGCGCGACGACCACCACGAGATCCGCATTGATGCCGTTCGAGGTGTAGATCTTGGAGCCGTTCAGCAGCCAGTGATCGCCACGGTCCTCCGCGCGCGTGCGCAGGCCGGCTACGTCGCTGCCGGCGCCGGGCTCGGTGATCGCCACGGCGAGGATGTGCTCGCCCGTGATGCACTTCGGCAGCCAGCGGGCTTTCTGTTCCTCGGTACCGAGCTCGCCGATGTAGGGCCCCACCAGCCGGTTGTGCAACGTCATGAAAAAGCCCGCGTCGCCGTAGCGCGCGTTCTCCTCGATCAGGATCTGCTCGTAGCGAAAGTCGGGGACGCCCGCGCCGCCGTACTTTTCGTCCGCCCACATGAGCAGCAAGCCCTGCTCGCCCGCCTTCAGGAATGCTTCACGGTCGACGATGCCCTGCTCGTGCCAGCGGTCCGTGTTCGGGCCGATCTCGTTCTTCATGAAGGCGCGCACGGAGTCGCGGAAGATCTCGTGTTCCTGCTCGAATAGTTTTCGCATGTCAGGCTGCCTTGAAGTACTGATGGGGAATGGAGCCGGGATTGGTGCTCATCTCACCGGCCCCTGAAGTTTGGTTTACGCTTCTCGAAGAATGCTCGCACACCCTCGGCGCAGTCGTCGCTTTCGCGCAAGGACTGCTGCAGCGGTGCCTCCACGTCGAAGGTGCTCGACCAGTCGTGCCCGGCAGCGTGGCGCATCGCCTTCTTGGTGGCCGCGAGCGAGAGCGGCGCGCGTTTGGCGAGCGAGTGTGCCCAGGCGAGCGTTTCGTCCATCAACCTGTTCGCCGGCACGGCCCGGTTCGCAAGGCCCAGCTCCACGCAGCGGGCGGCATCGATGCGTTCCGCCTCGATGGCGAGCTGGTAGGCGCGCCGGTAGCCGAGCTGCTGCACCAGGAACCAGTTGAGGCCGCCGTCCGGCAGCAGCGAGATATTGGAGAACGCGGACATGAGGAACGCGTTGTCCGCCATCACCAGCAGGTCGCAGGCGAGCGCAAAGGTCATGCCGATGCCGGCAGCCGAGCCGCCGACGGCCCCGACGACCGGCTTCTCCAGGGTCATAATGCTTTCCAGCACCGGGCGGTATTCCTGCTGCAGGATTTCGCCTACCGGCTTGCCGCTCTCGATGTCCTTGAGGTCCGCGCCGGCGCTGAACGAGCGGCCTTCCCCCGTGAGCACGACCACCCGCACCGCTTCATCGTCGCCCGCGCGGCGGAAGGCCGTCAGCAGGTCGCGCCGCAGCTCGCTGTTGAACGAGTTCATCGCATCGGGGCGATGGATGGTGATGATCGCGACCGCGTCGTCGCCGCCGTAGCGAACGGTTTCGAGCTCGTCCATGGTCTTGCTCCTGTGCGTTACGCCGCCACCGCGGCCTTGCCGTAGAAGGTCCGGCCTTCGGTCGCCATCGTACGTAAGGAATCCGGCACGGCAAAGCGCCGGCCGTAAGCCTCCGCGAGCCGGTCGGCTTCCGCCACGAACGCCGGCAGGCCGACGGTCTCGATGAACGAGATCGTGCCGCCGGTGTAGGGCGGGAAGCCCCAGCCGAACACGGAACCGATGTCGGCGTCGGCCGGGTGCGTGACCACGCCCTCGTCGAGGCAGCGGACAGTTTCCAGGGCCTGCGCGTACAGCAGCCGCTTGCGCACTTCCGCGGGATCCGGCTGGTTCTCCGCGTGCGGGAAATGCTCGCGCAGGGCGGGCCACAGGTGCTTCTCCTCACCTTCGGGGTAGTCGTAGAACCCCGCGCCGGCGCGGCGGCCCTTGCGCCCGAGGTCCTCCACGAACAGGCGGATCACCTCGTCCGCGGGCGACGCGACATACGCGTCGCCGAGATCGGCCTTCGTCTGCTGCGTGATATGCCAGGACAGCTCGAGCGATACCTCGTCCGTGACCGCCAGCGGCCCGACCGGCATACCGGCCTGCTTCGCAACGTTCTCGATCAACGCCGGGTTCACGCCTTCCGCCAGCATCGTGATGCCTTCGCGGCTGAACACGCTGAACACCCGGCTCGTGTAGAAGCCGCGGCTGTCGTTCACGACGATCGGCGTCTTTTTGATTTGCTGCACGTAATCGAGGGCGCGCGCGATCGCCTGCTCGTCGGTGCGCTCTCCGACGATCACCTCCACCAGCGGCATCTTGTCCACCGGCGAGAAGAAGTGAATGCCGATGAACTGCTCGGGCCGGGTCGACGCTTCCGCGAGGCCGGTGATCGGCAGCGTGGAGGTGTTGGAGGCGAACACGGCGGTATCCGCCAGCTCCGCTTCCGCCTTTGCGGTCACGTCGGCCTTGATCTTGCGGTCCTCGAACACGGCTTCGATCACGAGATCGCAGCCCTGCAAGTCCGAGTAGGCGTTCGTCGTCCCAATGCGGTCGAGCACGATGCCCGCGTCATCGGAGGTGGTCTTCCGGCGTTCGACGGCCTTCTTCAGCAGCTTGCGCGAGTAATCCTTACCGGCCTCCGCTTTTTCTTTCGAAACGTCGAGCAGCACGACCTCTATGCCGGCGCGCGCGGAAACGTAGGCGATTCCCGCGCCCATCATGCCGGCGCCGAGAATGCCGAGCTTCTTCACCGGCTGCTTCCCCGGCGCCTTTGGCCGGCGCACCAGCTTGTCGGCGGCATTCTTGTTCACGAACAGCGTGCGCATCATGTTGCGCGAGACCGGGTCCAACAGCAGCGACACGAAATATTGCGCTTCGATCTCGAGCGCGCGGTCCATCGGCAACACGGTGCCTTCGTAGACCGCCGACAAAATCGAAATCGGGGCCGGGTAGTTGTGGTTGGTCTGCTTCTGCACCAGCGCGCTGCCCACCACCAGCGTCTGCACGACGCCCGGGTGCGTCAGGCCCGCCCCGCCGGGCACCTTGAAGCCCTTGCGATCCCACGGCTGTGTCGCGCCTTCGTTCGCGAGCGCCCACTGCCTTGCCTTCTCGACGACCTCACCGGCGGGTGCGAGCTCGTCCACGAAGCCGAGCTTGTGCGCTTCGGCCGGCTTCACGTGCTTGCCCTGCGTAATGAGCTGCAGCGCGGGCTCGATGCCGATGAGCCGCGGCAAACGCTGCGTGCCTCCGCCGCCCGGCAACAGGCCGACCTGCACTTCGGGGAGGCCCAGCACGGCATCCTTGCGATCGGCGGCGACGCGGTAATGGCAGGCGAGGCAAACTTCCAGCCCGCCGCCGAGCGCCGTGCCGTTGATCGCGGCCGCGACGGGCTTGCCGCAGGTCTCGAGGTGCCGCAGCGTTTGCTGCAGGCCGCGGCAGGTTTCCAGCAGGTCTTCCGCACTGCGCTCGCCGAAGGCCTCCACCAGTTCCAGCAGGTCCGCGCCGGCCATGAAGCTGTCCTTGGCCGACGTGACGACGGCACCCTTTATCGAGTCGTCGCTCGCGACGCGCTCGACGGCGGCCGCGAGATCGGCGAGGAATTCCGGCGTCATGACGTTCATCGGCCGGTCTTCCAGGTCGATGGTGAGGATCGCGATGCCGTCGGCACCGGTCGTGAGGTCAATCGTTTGCATCTGCCTCGTCATGATCATACCCGCTCGATGATGGTTGCCGTGCCCATGCCGCCGCCGACGCACAGATTCACGAGCGCGGTCGACAGGTCGCGGCGTTCCAGTTCGTCCAGCACGGTGCCGAGAATCATGGCGCCCGTTGCGCCGAGCGGGTGGCCCAGCGCGATCGCGCCGCCGTTCACGTTGAGGATCTCCGGGTCGATGTCGAGCTTCTGCCGGTACAGCAGCACGACCGACGCGAACGCCTCGTTCAGCTCGAAGAGATCGATGTCCTTCGTGCTCATGCCGCAGCGCTTCAGCACCTTTTCGGCGGACGGCGCCGGGCCGGTCAGCATGATCGTCGGGTCGGTGCCGATCGAGGCGAAGCCGCGGATGCGGGCGCGCGGCGTCAGCCCCAGGTCCTTACCGGCCTGCAGGCTGCCGACCAGCACGGCCGCGGCACCATCCACGATGCCGCTCGAGTTGCCGCCGGTGTGCACGTGATTGATGCGCTCGACCTCCGGGTATTTCTGCAGCGCGACGGCATCGAAGCCCGCCTGCTCGCCGGGGATCGCGAAGGCCGGCTTCAGGCCGGCGAGCGCTTCCAGGGTCGTGCCCGGGCGCGGGTGCTCGTCGCGCTCGAGGACGGTACGGCCCAGGCGATCCTTTACCGGCACGATCGATTTCGCGAAGTAGCCGTTTTCCCACGCGTGCGCGGCGCGGCGCTGGCTTTCCACGGCGTAGCGATCGACGTCCTCGCGCGTGAATCCGGCGCGCGTGGCGATCAGGTCGGCGCCGATGCCCTGCGGCACGAAGTACGTCTTGTACGCCACCGCGGGGTCCGCGTGCATGGCACCGGAATCCGAGCCCATCGGCACCCGCGACATGCACTCGATGCCGCCGCCGATCGTGAGGTCCGACTGCCCCGCCATGACCTGTGCCGCAGCAGTGTTCACCGCTTCGAGGCCGGAGGCGCAGAAGCGGTTGAGCTGCTTGCCGGGCACGCCTTCGTCGTAGTCGGCGCAGAGCACCGCCGTGCGCGCGATGCAGCTCCCCTGCTCACCCACCGGCGATACGCAGCCGAAGACCACGTCGTCCAGGCGGCTGGTATCGAGCTCATTGCGGTCACGCAGGCTGGCGAGCACCTGCGTCGCGAGATCGATCGGCGTGACCGCGTGAAGGCCGCCGTCCGGCTTGCCGCGGCCGCGCGGCGTGCGTACGTGATCGAAAATATAGGCGTCTGTCATGTGGATGCGTTCCGTGAATCGGGGGCGAGCGCGACACGAAGCTGCCGCTTCAGTTCTTCGTTCGCCTTTGCAAAATCGATCGACGCAGGGTCGATCACCCAACGATAGGTCATGCCGGTGAAGTAAGCGATGTACTGAGCCGCGATGGTCGCCGGGTCGGCGTCGGCGCGAATCGTGCCCTCGGCGATGCCGGCCGCCACCCAGCGGGTCACGTCCTCCTGCTGCCGCCGATGCATGTTGACCGAGGTTTGCCGGTATTCGGACAGCGGGCTCGCGGCACCGCAGTAGAGGATGTGCAGCACGCGCGCATCGCGCGGCGCCTCCGTCACGAACCTCAGGAAGGCGTCGAGGGCCGCGCACATCGCGTCGATGCCCGTATTATCGCTCACCCCCTGCTTCAGGTACTCGAGCCAGCGGCGCGAGATCGATTTGCAGAGGGCGTCGAAGAGGCCGGCCTTCGAGCCGAAGCGGTAGGTCGCGAGCCCGCGGCTGTAGCCCGCCTTTTCGCCGATCGCCTGCAGCGTGGTCTTGTCGGTGCCGCGCTCGAGAATCAGCTCGACGGCGGCCTCGAGCATCGCCTTGTCGGAAATGGCGCTGCGCTCGGCCTGCGTGAGGGACTGGGTGTCGGGGGCGGAGGCGGTTGAGGGGGGCATGGGCAGCGAAGCAGGCTCGGCAAATACTTGTTGTCGACAAGCAAGTGAGCATACGC
>CBFGSB010000046.1:0-18851 GCA_965651325.1 uncultured Chromatiales bacterium
CGAGGCGCGTCAGCGAATAGTAGTAGCTCGCGTTGCCGGGTTCGGACGATTTGCGGGACAGGCCAGCCTCACCCTGCAGCACCGGCGGCTTCAGCGGCTCGAGCGTGACGGTGAGTGCCGCCTTCCCGCTGTCCGCGTGGAGCAACCATTTGTCGTCCGGCTGGGCGCTGCTCGGGAACGCCTTCAGCCACCAGTCCTCGACCCACACGCGGAACGGCTCGGCCGTGGCGCCGGCGAGGCCCAGTGCGCCCCGGGCGAAAGTCTCCGACGAGAGGAACCGGCGGCCGGCGGCGTCGGTGACGGCAAAATGCCCGACGTACACCTGGCGCGTGCGCCATTCCGATGGCGCATCCGCGGCGGCCGGCCGTTCCGTTGCCGGCGCGAGCGCGAAGCGGAAGATCGTCAGCTCGAACCCGAAACGCTCACCCGTCGTGGCATCGAGGTTGCCGGTGACGTACCACCATTCGTTGCGGTAGTCCGGGTGCGGACCGTGGTCCGCCGGAAACGAGAACTTGCGCGGCTCCAGCGCACGGGCATAGCCCGGGTCGGCGGAGCCGAGCAGCGCCGACAGCCTCGGCGAGCCCGACCTGTCCGGCGGCGGCTCCCCTGCGGTGGCGCTACCCTCAAGATAAACCGTCGATAACACAAGAAGTAACGCAATTTTTCTCATGTCAGTCCTCGCGCATCGCCAGCGCCGGGTTTGCCCGCGCCGCCCGCCGAGCAGGATAAATCGCGGCCAGCAATGCGGCGCCGACCGCGAGTGCCACTGCCGCGACCAGCGCTTCGGGCCCGACGACCATGTCCATCTGCCAGCCGAACGCGCGCCGGTTGATCACCTCGATCAGGACGACGGACATGAGAAGCCCCAAGGGAATTGCCGCCAGCCCGCCGAGCAGCCCGATGAACCCGGTCTGCAGGATCACCATGCCGCCGAGCTGTCCCGGTGTCATGCCGAGCGCGCGAAATATCGCCAGCTCGCGCGCGCGCTCGAGCTGCAGCGCGAGCATCGCGGCCGCAATGCCGATCAGCGCCACGGCAAGCGCCAGCCAGTAAAGCACGTCGGTGATGATGAAGGTGCGGTCGAAGATCTCCATGGACAGCTCTCGAAGCTCGCGGTTGGAGCGGATGAGCAGCGGCTGGCGGCCGGCGCTCGCGCGACGCAAACCTTCGATCACGGCATCGGCGTTCGCATCGGGCGAAAGATGGATGCCGAGCGACCCGATCCGCGCGTCGTCCCAGAACACATCGAAGGTATTGCGGCTCATGAGCATGGAATCGAGGTTGGCGTCATAGCTCCGGTAAGTGGCCGCCACCGGGAACGTTCGTGCGCCTTGCGGAGTCGGCAGCGTGACGGTATCGCCACGTCCGATGCCATGCCGGTAGCTATAAGAGTCCGAGACCAGGACCGCACCCGCTTTCCGGAAAGCTTCGCGCACTGCCACCGGGTCGCCGTCCCGCAGCAGGATGCCGCCGAAGCTCTCTGCCGGCAGGCCGAGTACGGTGAGCTGCACGCGCCCGGATGCCGTTTCCAGCCATACGCTGCGGCTGGTGCCGTACGCGGCGATGCCCGGCACCTTTACGAGATCGGCGACGAGCTCCGGCTGCAGGGTGCCGCGATGCACTCCAACGTAGACGTCCGAGCGCAGCGTGCCTGCCAGCCATTCCCCGACCGCGTCGCGGAAGCTTTCCACCATGACGCTAACGCCGAGCGTGGCCGACACGGCGATGCCGAGCGCCACGATGGCTACGGCAGTGCGACTGAGGGACGCCGCGATGCCGGAGATCGCCAGCCGCCCCGCTGCTCCGCCGAGAGCTCCCGCCGGCCGCGCCGCTGCCTGCGCCACGACGCGCACGACGATCGGTATACAAAGCGCGAGGCCCGTAACCAGCATGAACAAGGCGACGAGTCCTGCAAGAAGGCTCCCGCCGGAGACCCGGATCAGCAGCGCGGCCAGCGCGGCGGCGAGCAGGCCGGCCAGCGCGACGTTCGGCAGCAGCCGCCCGGTGCGCCGTTCGAGGACCGCGCGGGCAAGCGCCAGGCGCGGTACCGCGGACGCGGCTTCCCAGGCGGGCACCGCGGCCGCGACGAGCGTGGCCGCGAGACCGGCGGCAACCCCCTTGGCGACCAGCAGCCCATCCGCCGCGACCCCGGTGACCGTCACCACGAAGTACAGGTCGTTGATCGAGCGCGCAACGAGCGCGAGCAGCCAGTCCGCGAGCCAGAGGCCGAGCGCGACGCCGGCCGCTGCCCCGAGCACGCCGAGCAGCAGTGCCTCGCCGACCACGAGCGCGAGCAGCTCCCGCCGGGTGACGCCCAGCGCCCGCAAGGCGCCGAAGATGCCGCGCCGCTGCACGACCGCAAAGCTGATGCTGTTGTAGATGAGGAAGATGCCGACCAGCAGCGCCAGCAGGCTCATTGCCTTCAGGTTGGTTTCGAAAGCCGCGCTCATGTCGCTCATCGATTCCGTGCGGCTGGCGGCCGGCAGCACCTGCACGCCCGGCGGCAGCTCGGACCCGAGCTCCGCGACGGCAGCCTCGCCCGGTGGCAGGCGCACGTCGACGCGCGTCAGCTTGCCCTGCTGGCCGAGCCATTCCTGGGCCGTGGCGATATCCGCGATCAGCAGGTTGTCCAACCGTCGTTCGGTCTCGCTTCCGGCAAACGCAACCAGCGTTGCCTCCACTTCGCGCCCGTTGGCGAGCACCGTGAATCGATCACCCGGCGACAACCCCAGCGCGACGGCCGTCCGCTCGGCCAGCAGCACGGTTCCGGGTTCTGCCATCAGCCGCCGCAGTAACTCGAATCCGCCCAGCACGGAACCCGGCGCGGTGTAGTCCCTGAACCCCGCCTCGGCCAGCGGATCGACCCCGAGCAACTGCAGCGTCACGTCGCCGACGTCGACGTACGCTTCGACGACCGGCGCGAGGTTCTCGTATCCCTCGTCGACGCGCAGGGTAGCGAACAGGCTTTCGTCGATCCCGCCCGGCCCGCCGACCAGCTGGTGGGTCGCCTCGCCGTTGACCGCATCCATCGAGAGCAGGAAAGCGCGGCGCGAGCTTTCGACGGCAAGATCGGTCGCCAGCATGACGGCGACGCCGACGGCGATTCCCGCGAGCGCCGGGACGAGCTGCCATGGATGGCGCCGGAGGTAGTTCCAGCTCGCCCTGACCAGCACCGGCATCAAGTGCTACCGGGCACGAGGCGGCCGTCGCGCAGCTCCAGGGTCCGGTCGCAGAAGGCCGCCACCCGCGCGCTGTGGGTGGCGACGAGCATGGTGCCGCCGGCATGCCGCACGAGCGAGTCGAGGAGGGCCAGGACCTCTTCGGTGGTCCGGTCGTCGAGGTTGCCGGTCGGCTCGTCGGCAAGCACCAGCGACGGGCGATGGGCCAGCGCGCGGGCGATCGCCACCCGTTGCTGCTCGCCGCCCGACAGCAGCTCGGGCCAGGCGCCGCGGCGGTCCCCCAGGCCGACGGCCGCGAGCAGGTCGTTCACCCGCTGTTCCGCTTCCGGATCGCCAAAGCCGTTCAGCTCCAGCACCAGCCGGACGTTGTCGCGCACGTTGAGCGTCGGCACCAGGTTGAAAGCCTGGTAGACAAAGCCCACGTGCCGGCGCCGCCACAGCGTGCGGTCCCGCTCCGACATGGCCGTGATGACGGCGCCCTCGACCTCGACCTCGCCCTCGTCAGGCGCGTCGATGCCGCCGATGAGGTTGAGCAGGGTGGATTTGCCGGAGCCGCTGCGGCCCCGGATCGCGACTGTCTCGCCACGGGCAAAGCGCGCGTCGAGACCGTCGAGCACCGTGTGCAGGTTCTCACCTTCCCGGTAGCGGCGGCCGAGGTTCCGGATCTCGACGCGTGTCGGCCCTGGTTCGCTGCTCATGAAACTCCGGCCGGGCACCGCTGCCGGGCAAAAGTGTGACGGATAGTCCTGACACCCCTCGCACCAGCCGGTAGAATCCGCCGTTACAAGGGATGCTCCCTTGATTATAAAGAGATCGCAAGGATCCTCGACTGAAATCGGGATCCGGGGCAGAGGGGCGATGAGCGGCTGATGAAGGCCCGGCTTTCCGTCGAAATGTACATGCCGTTGCTGCTGAGCGCAGCCGCGGTGCTGGGTGTGGCCCCTTTCCTCGTCTTTCGCCTGCTCGACGGCGAGTGGGTCATGGCCGGCGTGGATGCCGTCATCATCGCCGGCTTTTCGTTCCTGGGTCTGTCCGTCCTGCGGCCGCGCCGCGTGCGCTTTGCCAGCGTGTCCCTCGCCATCCTGTGCGTGGTCGGGATGCTGACCACGATCTACGTCCAGGCGGAACAGGAGATCTTCTGGGCCTACCCGGCGCTGATCGCCGTGTTCTATCTCGTGAAGCCGGGCGAGGCGGTATTGATCGCCACGTTGACGCTGCTCGCGCTCGCGCCCGAGCTGGCGCGAACCGAGACACCGCTCCGGCTCGCGACCATTTACACGACGCTGGTCATGACCAGCGCTTTTGCGTACGCCTTCGCCTACCTCACCCGCGGCCAGCGGGACCAACTGCTGGTGCTGGCCCGCAACGACCCCCTCACCGGCGTCGGCAACCGGCGTGCACTCGACGAAAAGCTGGCCGAAGTCTGCGCCGCGCAGACCCGCGCCAACGTGCCGGCGTCGCTGCTGCTGATCGACATTGACAACTTCAAGGAGATCAATGACGAGTACGGGCATGCCGCGGGCGACCAGATCCTGGTGCGCCTGACCGAGATCATCGACCTGCGTATTCGCATCACCGACAGCCTCTACCGGGTCGGCGGCGAAGAATTCGTGGTGATCCTCGAAGGGCAGAAGAAAGAGCAGGCGCGGCGGCTCGCGGAGCAGTTGCGCACCCTCGTGGAAGCAAACGAGCTGGCACCCGGGGGCTCGGTCACCATTTCGCTCGGCGTGGCCGAGCTCGGCGCAGGCGAACGACCGGAACAATGGATGCGCCGGGCCGACGTGGCGTTGTACGAGTCAAAGCGTGCCGGGCGCAACCAGACCAGTCTCGCCACGACCGGCAAGGTTTTGCACCTCGATCCCGGCCGGTAACGGCGCGTAGCGCAGTGCCCTTGCCGGACATCGCCCGCCGCAACCGCGGCATCTGCCCGCCGATTCGAACCTCGCCGGGTATTTCACGTCCAATTCACCTGTCGCACGGCTTAAAGGGACGGTAAAGACGATGGGATTGCTCGTCGACGGCGAATGGCGGGACCAGTGGTACGACACGGAAGCGACCAACGGGCGCTTCGTGCGCTCGGCAAGCGCCTTCCGCAACTGGGTCACGCCGGACGGCGCCGCCGGGCCGACCGGCAGCGGCGGGTTCAAGGCGGAGCCGGGCCGATATCACCTGTACGTTTGCCTTGCCTGCCCGTGGGCACACCGCACGCTTATCTTCCGCACGATCAAGAAGCTCGAGGACCATATCTCCGTCTCCACCGTGCACTGGCTGATGCTCGAGCACGGCTGGACGTTCGAGCCGGGCGACGGGGTCATGCCCGACCCTATCCACGGGGCGCGCTACCTGTACGAGGTGTACCAGGCGGCCGACCCTGACTACTCGGGACGCGTCACCGTGCCGGTGCTGTGGGACAAGCAGACCGGCACGATCGTCAATAACGAGTCGGCCGAGATCATCCGCATGCTGAACAGCGCGTTCGACGGCCTTCCCGGCGTGCCGCCGCTCGACCTCTACCCGGCGCACCTGCGCGAGGAAATCGATGCGCTGAACGCGCGCATTTACCAGACTGTGAACAATGGCGTCTACCGTGCCGGCTTTGCGACGACCCAGCAGGCCTACGAGGAAGCGGTCGAGCCGTTGTTCGAGACGCTGGACTGGCTGGACCGGCGGCTGTCGCAACAGCCGTACCTGGCCGGGGATGCGATCACGGAGGCGGACTGGCGGCTGTTCACCACCCTCCTCCGCTTCGATGCCGTGTATTACAGCCATTTCAAATGCAACGTGCGGCGTATCGTCGACTACCCGCACCTGTGGCCGTACGCGCAAGGGCTGTACGGGCAGCCCGGCATCGCCGACACGGTCAACTTCGCGCATATCAAGGGCCACTATTACGGCAGCCACCGCACGATCAACCCTACCGGTATCGTGCCGGTCGGCCCATCCGGGGGCTTTCCGGGGGCCGAAGCGGTGCCCGAGAGTGTCGGCGAATGAACTATTTCCCGAGCGCACCGGCCTTAGACAGGTGCCCGACCGCAGCCAGAGGACTGCCATGCATAACCGATTGCCGTTGATCGTATTCCTGTCGGCCATGCTGCTCTCCGCCGAGGCCATGGCGGAGCGCACCCCCGCGCGCCTGGCAAGCGGCAAGGATGCGCTGCCCACGCTGATCGAATTCCCGGAGCTGAAAGGCGACACTACTGCCGTCATCCGCTGTGCCGCCATTGTCGAGAACAACGGCAAGCTGGACATGAACGGCTGTATCGCCGAGCAACCGGCCGACCAACTCTTCATCGAGGCCATCATCGAGGCGGCGGACGATGCCCGCGCCGTGCCCGCGGTCGCGGACGGCGACAAGAAGCCGGTCTATCTCCAGTACCGGGTCGAATTCATCAAGAAGGGCAGCGAGCAAACGATCAACGTTTATCCGAACCCCGGCGTGCAGGAGAACATCGACGCCTACGGCCAGGATCACGTCGCCGCGCAGCGGGTGGTCGGCAAGGAGAAGTGGCAGGACGAATGCCCGAAGAGCTCAGCGTACTTCGTGTGGCTGAAAGGGCACGTGGCGCCCGACGGCACGCCGAGCAGCCTGAGCCTCACGCACGGCGGCGGCCTCAAACCGACGCCGCGCTGCCAGCAGGCGATCCTCGACACCGTCACGAACAGCCTGTTCTTCCCGGCGCTCGCCGACGGCGAACCGGTTCCCTCCACCTACGTGGAGCCATTCGGCAACTGAGGTTCGCCCCGGCCCGTCAAACGCACGGTGGACGGCCGAGTTCCGGCGGCAGTACGGCCTCGATGCGCTGCATGACGTCGAGCCGGTGCACGAGGTCGCTGACGTAATCCAGCTTGTCGGTTTCCAGCACGAGCACTTCGCTCATCCGGTACGAAGCGATCCATTCCTCGTAGAGCGATTCGAGCCGCTTGAGATAGGCAAGCGGCACATCCTGCTCCATCGCCCGGCCGCGCAGGCGGATGCGCTTCCTCAAGGTCCGCATCGAGCAGCGCAGGTAGATCATCAGGTCCGGCGGCTTGATCGCTTCGAGGATCGCCCGGTAGAGGTCGCGGTAGGTTTCCCAGTCGCGCCTGTCGATCCGCCGCATCTCGTGCAGCGCACGGGCGAAGACCTCCGCGTCCTCGAAGATCGTCCGGTCGAGAATGGACACACCCGGGGTGCGATCGAGCTCCTGGTGCAGCCGGAACTTGTTGCTGAGGAAGTAAACCTGCGAGTGAAACGCCCAGCGGCGCATATCGCGGTAGAAGTCGGGCAGGTACGGGTTGAGGTCGTTCGGCTCGTAAAACGGCGACAGGCCATAGGTCCGGCTCAGGAACTCGACGAGGGTCGACTTGCCGCTACCCATGTTGCCGGCGATTGCAATGGTTTTTCGCATGACCTTGTTGTTGCTATCCGCCCCTCCGGGGCCTCTCGCTGTCCCGCCGCCGGCAAACACCGGGGCCCGGCAGCTACCCGGGACGCCGCCATTATCGCTTTTTTTAGGGGTATTTGACGGCGCCTTCCGGCCGCTGCAGTATGGACGCATGAACAAACGGTCCACCGTACTTGCCATTGTCGAGCCGGACATCACGCCGCGTGAAGTCGTCGACCGGGCGGAGTGGCTTGCCGGGAAAACCGGCTCCACGCTGGAACTCCTGCTTTGCGACACCGACGTCGGCGCGCTCAGCGACCGGATCTTCGTGTCGAACGAGGCGCGGGACATCGCGCAGCAGATTCGGGACGCGCAGGAGGAGATGATCGGCGAACTGGCGCAACCCGCGCGCGATCGTGGTATTGACGTCACGACCGGCGTGCTCGACAAGCGCCCCGCCGCCGACGCCATCGTGCACGTCGCGCTCGACCGCGATCCGCGCTACGTCGTCAAGGGGACGCAGTACCACAGCGATGCGGAACGCGCGATCCTGCTCGACACGGATTGGCAGCTCATCCGGCACTGCCCGTTCCCGCTCTGGCTGGTCAAGCCGCGGCCGATCGCCGGGAAACCCATGCTCATCGCCGCCGTCGACCCGATGCACAGTGACGACGAGCAGGCTCTCCTGGACAGCGTCATTGTGGAGCACGCCAAGGCGATCGCCTCATGCACCGACGGTGAGTTGCACCTCCTGCACGCCTACCAGCCGATAACCGCGGTAGGCGACGCCGCGCGGCTGAATTTCAAACCGGTGCGCCTGTCCGTCGAGGAAATCAGCAAGAAAATGGAAAAGGAGCACCGGGCACGGCTGGATGCGCTGGCCGCGAAGCACGAGATCGAGCCGAGCCGCGCCCACCAGCTCCCCGGCAGCCCGCTGGACATCCTGCCCTACGTCGCCCGCGACTGGACCGCCGATGTCGTGGTGATGGGCGCGGTAGCCCGCGGCCGGAATTCCGGCAACGCCATCGGCCGTACGGCCGAGCGCGTGCTCGACCACCTGCCCTGCGACGTGCTCATCCTCCGCCCGGAGTAACACCAGGTACCGGGTTTGCGTTTTGACCTTTTGCCGGTGTCACCGTGGCAAAGGGTCAAAAATGCAAACCCGGTACCTGCACTATTCCAGGATGCCTTCCAGGTAGAGGAAGAAGGAGTAGGTCAGGACCGTGTCGTCCAGGCTCTGGAAACGCCCCGTCTTGCCGCCGTGCCCGGCCTGCATGTTCGTCTTCAGGAGCAGCAGGTTGTCGTCGGTCTTGTACTCCCGGAGCTTCGCCACCCACTTCGCCGGTTCCCAGTACTGCACCTGCGAATCGTTGAGCGAGGTCGTGACCAGCAGGTTCGGATAGTCCCGGGCAGTCACGTTGTCGTACGGCGAATAGCTCAGCATGTACTCGTAGAACTGCTTGTCCTGCGGATTCCCCCATTCGTCGAACTCGAACGTCGTCAGCGGAATGCTGGTGTCGAGCATGGTCGTCACGACATCGACGAACGGCACGTTCGCGGTGACACCGCGATAAAGCTGCGGCGCAAGGTTCATGACAGCGCCCATCAGCAGGCCGCCAGCGCTGCCGCCCTGGGCATACAGGTGCTCTGCCGAGGTGTAGCCCTCCTCGATGAGGAAGCGGCTGGTGTCGATGAAATCCGTGAACGTGTTCTTCTTGTTGAGCTGCCTTCCCGCGTAATACCAGTCGCGGCCCATCAATGACCCGCCGCGAATGTGCGCGATGGCGAAAATGAAGCCCCTGTCGAGCAGGCTGAGCAAGTCGGGATCGAAGCCCGGGTCGATCGTGGCGCCGTAGGATCCGTAGCCGTATTGCAGGAGGGGGTTCTGCCCGTTCTTCTGCATGCCTTTCCGGTACACCATGGAGACCGGGATCGATGTGCCGTCGCGCGCGGTGGCATAGACGCGTTCGGTACGGTAATTGGCGCGATCGAAGCCGCCCGGGATCTCCTCTTCGTGCACCAGCTCGTGCTCGCGGGTGACGAGATCGAAGTCGTACGTCGATTCCGGCGTCGTCATGGACTCGTAGACGTAGCGGATCGTGCTCGTGTCATAGACGTAGTTGTCGTCCGTATACGCGGTGTACACGGGCTCGGCGAACTCGACCGGGTAAAGTTCACCGGACGCACGGTCGAGCACCTCGAGCTGCGTCAGCCCGTCCTGCATCGTGCTGATCACGAGATGCTCCTTCAGCACGTCGAAACCCTCGACCAGCACGTTCTCCCGATGCGGCACGACCACTTTCCAGCGTTCCCGCGAGGTGTCGTCCAGCGGCGCTTCCATGACCCTGAAGTTCAGCGCGCCGTCGTTGCTCAGGATATAGAAGCGATCTCCGCCGTCCGTCACGTAATATTCGTGCTCGCCGGAACGGGGCAGGAACAGCTTCGGCTCCTGTTCCGGCGCGTCGGCCGGCAGGTAGCGCACTTCGGTGGATACCGTCTCGGCGCTGGTCAGGTACAGGTACTTGCCCGACAGGGATTTCTCCACCCACACCGAATTCGCTTCGTCGTTCTCCTGGTAAACCAGCACGTCCTCCGGCGACCCGAGGACGTGGCGATAGATCCGGTAGCTGCGCAGGGTATCCGGGTCCTGCTGCGAATAGAGCAGCGTCCGGCTGTCGTTTGCCCACTCCAGGTTGGAAGTCACGTTTTCGATCCGGTCCGGCAGCCGCTCACCGGTTTCGAGGTCGAGGAAATTCAGGGTGTAGAACCGCCGCCCCTCCGTATCGACGCCGTAGACGGCCTTGCGGTGATCGGGCGTCACCGCGAAGCCGCGCACCGCGTAGTACTCGTGCCCTTCCGCGCCGACGTTGACGTCGAGAAGGATCTCTTCGGGCGCATCCAGGGAGCCCCGCTTGCGGCAATAGATCGGATAATCCTGGCCGGGCTCATAACGGTAGTAATACCAGTACTCGCCATCGCGGTACGGCACCGAGACGTCGTCCTGCTTGATGCGGGATTGCAGCTCCCGGAGCAGCGTGTCTTGCAGGCCTTCCAGCGGTGCCAGCACCTGTTCGGCATAGGCGTTTTCCGCTTCCAGGTACGCGATAACCTCAGGGTTGTCGCGCTCCCGCAGCCAGTAATAGTCGTCGATGCGCACATCGCCGTGTATTTCGAGGTTGTGCGGCTTCTTTTCCGCCGTGGGGGCTACAGGCGCTTTTTCCGTGCATGCAGTCATGAGGGCAACAGCCGTGGCGAACGGTATCAACAGGCGCTTGTTCATCGTTATGCTGCCATGAGCAGGTCGATCGGGCATTATCGTCGCTCCGGTTCCGCCCGTCACCCACGATTTCGCAACATGGGTGGCGCTGTCGCCCGGACCGCGGAATGTGTTTTACTCACGGGCCGGACACCCCGGGGGAGCACATTGCAGAAGGAGATCATCGGCCGCGGAGGACTCATTCGCGGGATCGGGCTCATAGGCGCGGCGCTGATCGTCCTGAATTCCGTCATCGGGGCGGGCATTTTCGCGCTGCCGGCCGAGATTGCGGCACGCGCCGGCGCCCTCAGCCCGTGGCTGTTCCTGGCCTGCGGCCTGCTGGTGATCACCATCGTGCTGACGTATGCCGAGCTTGCGAGCTACTTTCGCGACACCGGCGGGCCAGTGCTTTACACGACCGAAGCGTTCGGGCCGCTAGCGGGCTTCAGCACCGGCTGGATCTACTTTTTGAGCCGCATGACGGCGTTTGCTGCCAACACCACCGTGCTGGTGGCGTACCTCGGCAGCACGTGGCCGGAACTGGCGGCGGGGCCCGGGCGCGCCATTGCCATCGTGCTCGTCGGCGGCGCGCTGACGTTCGCGAACTACGTGGGTGTGAGAGACGGCGTCCGCACCGTCGGGCTGTTCACGTTCCTCAAGATCTTGCCGCTGCTGTTGCTGATCCTGCTCGGCCTGCCCTACGTCGGCGGCGACCTGCTCTTCCCCACGCCCCTACCAAAAATCGATGACCTCGGCGAAACGACGCAGCTCCTGATCTATGCCTTCGTCGGTTTCGAGGCGGCAACCATCATCGCCGGCGAGTCGAGCCGGCCCCGGCGGGACCTGCCGCGGGCGCTGGTCACGACCGTGGCCGCGACCGGCCTGTTCTATTTCCTGATCGTGCTGGTCTACATCGCCGTGCTACCGAACAGCGGCACAGGTGACCTGACGCTGGTCGATCTCGGCCGGGAACTGGCGGGACCGGCCGGCGCCGCGATCATTACCGCGACCGCGGTGTTCTCGATCGGCGGCAACCTGGCGAGCAACATGCTGACGGTGCCACGGCTCACGTTTGCGCTGGCCGAACGGCGCCTGCTACCCGACTGGTTCGGCAGCGTGCACGTGCGCTTTCGCACCCCCGGCAACTCGATCCTGTTCCTCGGCGTGCTCGCGACGGGCTTCGCGCTCTACGGATCCTTCGGCTGGCTCGCGGCTGCCAGTTCGCTCACGCGGCTGATCGTCTACGTGCTGTGCATTCTTGCGCTGCCGGTCATTCGGCGCAGGGCCGACGACGAAACACGCGCGCGGGCCTGGCGCCTGAAAGGCGGTTACCTCATCCCCGCGATCGCGCTGCTGTTAAGCATATGGATCGCGACGAACGCCACGCTGTATTCGTGGCAGGTAACCGGCACCCTCGTGTTCGTCGGCTTCGGCCTTTACTGGCTCGCGCGGCTGCAGCGGCGGGTGTAGCAGCGCGACTCGCAAAGCCACGTGGCGCGCGCCATGACTCGCCCGCAACCGTCCCTGCGGGCGAGCCGGGTTCAGGAACGGGACACTAGTCCTGCCCGACCGCCTCCAATGCTTCGAGGCGCGCAGCTTCGAATTCGTCGCCGGGATTCCAGGTCGGCATCTCGTCCGCATTGGCGATCGCGAGGCCGGTCCAGTAGCCGAGCAGCGCATCGGAAATCATGCCGTCGAAATTCCAGCTATCGGAGTACTCGTCGCTCGGCTGGTGGTAGTTGACGTTGGTGTAGTGATTGACCTGCTCCGCGCCCCAGCCTTCCGGGCGGTCGACGAAGTCGGTACCGGTGTCGAGATACATCGCCGGCACGCCGATCTTGGCGAAGCTGAACTGGTCGGAGCGGTAGAAGTAGCCGCGGTCGGCGAACTGGTCCGGCTTCACGACGCGCCCCTGCTCTTGTGCCACCGCCTCTACGATCTGGTCGATGGTCGACTTGCCGAGGCCGATGAAGGTCACGTCATGCGTGTGGCCCCAGATGTTGCCGCCGTCGTAGTTCAGGTTGGCCGCGATTTTGCCGGCCGGGAACGTCGGGTGCTCGGCGTAGTACTTGGAGCCGAGCAGGCCCTGCTCCTCCGCACCCACGAAGGCCAGCAGTACGGAGCGCCGCGGCGCTTCCGGCAGCCCCTTGATGGCCTTGCCAATGGCGAGTATTTGCGCCACGCCGGAGGCATTGTCCATGGCACCGTTGTAGATGGCGTCGCCCGTCTCGTCAGGCGTACCCACCCCCAGGTGATCGTGGTGCGCGGTGTAGATGACCACTTCGTCCGCCAGCTCCGGGTCGCTGCCGGGCAGGAGACCGAGCACGTTCGCGGTCTCGCTGCGCGCAAGGTTCACCTTCATGGCAATCGACGTGGTCACGCCGAGCGGCACCGGCTGGAAGTCGCGGTTGTCGGCGGCGGCGCGCAACTCGTCGAGGTCGTGGCCACCCAGGCGGGCCAGCGCCCGCGCCGAATCCTCCGTCACCCAGGCGTGGACCTGGCTGCGTGGCTCATCACCCGCCGGCAGCTCGAATTGCTCGCCCGTCCACGACGTCTGTACCACCTGGAACGGGTAGCCTGCAGACGGCGTCGTGTGGATGATGATCGCGCCGACCGCGCCGTTCTTCGCCGCGGTGAGGTACTTGTAGTCCCAACGGCCGTACCAGAGCCGGGTCTCGCCGGCGAAGAGATCCGGATCCCACGAGGGATCGTTGTTCATGATCAGTACAACCTTGCCCGTGACGTCGACGCCCGCGTAGTCGTCCCAGTCGTATTCCGGTGCCTGGATGCCGTAGCCGACGAACACGACTTCCGCATCGTCGATCTCCGCGCGCTCGGACTGCACCCCGCTGGCGGCGATGAACTGGTCCCATTGCTTGAGTACCAGTTCCTCGTCGCCGCTCTTGAAAGTCCATTCCGGCGGCTGCTCGCTCGTGACACCGACGAGCGTGAACTCCTGCTGCCAGTCGCCGTCGCCGGCGCCCGGTTCGAAACCGAGCCGCTGCATCTCCTCGACGATGTACGCGCGGGCCATCCTGTCGCCCTCGCTGCCAGGGCCGCGGCCTTCGTACTTGTCATCCGACAACTCGATGATGTGGTCGCGCAAGTAATCGGCGGAGATCTCCGTCGCCGCCTGTTCGGCCGCCGGGTTGCCTTCGACCCCGGCGGTCGAGCCGGTGTCCTGGCCGGATGCAGCAGCGGGCTCGGAGGTCGCCGGCTCGGAAGGCGCTTCCCCGCCGCCGCAGGCGGCGATGGCAAAGGCGCACAGGAAACCGCAGATGAGGTGTTTCAGGTAGGTCACTGTAGGTCTCACAACAAGATTCTCGGGGCCCGAAGGCTAACACAGCTTGCCCGCCGGAGCAGGGGTCCGGACGGTCTATGGCACGCAACTTGCACAAACCGCTTCATCACAAGCCCATGAAAGAGCAGTGATTTGACGACAAGGACAAGCAACCCGTTCGCCATCGCTGCCTGCGGCACCGGCACGAATCGGCCGTGGAAGTTCGACACCGGTGATGGCCCGGTCGTGGCTGCGGCGATCCACAGCGGCCACGAGGTGCGGCCGGATGTCGCGGAATGGCTGGCCCTTCGAGAAAGTGACCGGCTGCGCGAGGAAGACCCGCTCACCGGCTTGTGGACATCGGTAGGCGACAGCTTCATCCAGGTCTTCCGGTCGCGCTTCGAGGTGGACCTCAACCGGCCCCGGGAAACGGCGATCACCGGGAACGAAGGCGAAAACTGGGGGCTTCGGATCTGGCGCGAGCCACCGCCCGCGCACGTCATTCAGCGTTCGCTCGACGAGTACGATCGCTTTTATCGCGAAGCACACCGGTTCTTCGACCATCTCACCGCCGACTGGCATAGCGTGCTCGTGCTCGATCTGCACAGCTACAACCACCGCCGGGCTGGACCGGACGAACCGGCGGAGAACGTTGCCGGCAATCCCGAGATCAACATCGGCACGGGCACTATGAAACGGCAACGCTGGGCTCGCCTCATCGACTGCTTCACTGCCGCGCTCCGGGACCAGGCATTCGCGGGCCGTTCGCTCGACGTCCGCGAGAACGTGAAGTTCAGGGGCCGCCATTTTCCGGCGTGGCTGCACCGGACCTACCCCGAACAGGTCTGCGTGCTGTCGCTCGAATTCAAGAAGTTCTTCATGGACGAGTGGCGCGGCACCGCCGACATCGCGGCGCTGGAGGAACTGCGCGTCGCGCTGGAGAACGCCACCCGGGCCGCGCGTCCGGAGCTGGCGAGGATCCGGTGAACGGGGCGGCGCACACGACAGCGGAACCGCTGCCGGCGAAAGCACGGCAGGTGGACAAGCAGATGGCGGCGATCAGCGGCGAGTTCGACTGGCTGCAAGCCGTGTCACCGCTGGGCACCGAGGAGCTGTGGGAGGAGTTCCGCGGCAACGGCTGCCGCGCGGCGCCGCGCTTCCATTACCCCGCTCCGCAAGTCGACGTCGGTGCAACGCGGGAGCGCCTGCTGGCGCTGCCGATCCGCGAGATCGAACACCCGGTGTTCGAGGCACTGCTGGCCGAGAAACAGCGCGAGCTCGACCGCCAGCTCGAGCTGATGGAGCTCCGCGGCACGAGCGGATTCATGCAGGCGAGCATCGACCTTTTCGGCGTCGCGGCGCCCGACCTGCACGCCGAAGCGCTGCACATCCTGGAGACCGTCGTTCCCGACGATGCAGGCCGCGCCGAATGGGTCGATGCTGCCCACATCGTCGCCGCGGCAAAGGCCCAGTTCAGGCACTATCGCGAGCTGTGCCCGGACTTCCCCTCGGAGGTCGAAATCTCCGACAACATCACGGCCGGGCTCATGGTATCGAAGGGCAAACTGCTGGTCACCGAGGACCTGCGCCTGCGGCGGGATCGGCTCGACGCTTTGCTGCATCACGAAGTCGGCACGCATATGCTCACGTTTCACAATGGCGGGCACCAACCGCTGCGACAGTTGCAGCACGGCCTCGCGCATTACGACGAGCTGCAGGAAGGCCTCGGCGTCCTGGCGGAGTACCTGGCAGGCAATCTCTCAGCGGGTCGGCTGCGCATCCTCGCGGCGCGCGTCATTGCCGTGCGCATGCTCACCGACGGCGCAAACTTTGCCGACGTCTACCATACGCTCCACTCGCAGCACGGCTTTGGCGGCCGTGCGGCGTTCGTGATCGCGACGCGGGTCTTCCGCGGCGGGGGGCTGACAAAGGACGTCGTGTACCTGAGAGGCCTGCGCGACCTGATTCGCTACCTGCGCGAGGGCCATGACTTCGAACACCTGTTCATCGGCAAATTCTCCTTATCGGAACTGCCGGCCTTGCGCCGCTTGCGTGCGGAACGGCACCTCGTCGGACCGGCCCTGCTCCCGTCGTACCTGCACAATGCCAGCGCCCAGCAACGGCTCGACGACTGCGGTGAAACTCCGCTGGACCGCCTGTACCAGAGGATGGTCGCATGAAGCTCGGATTCGTGATCAATGACATCAAGACCGAGATCGCCGCCTACACGACCGTGCGTCTTGCGACGGCCGCGCGCAATCTCGGCCACGATGTGTGGTTGATCGGCGTCGGCGATTTCATCTACGAGCCGGACGGCTCCGTGCACGCGGTGGCGGCAACGCCGCGGCAGGAGTCGTACGAGTCGAACGAACAGTTCCTCGAAGAACTGCAGCACGAAGATGCGGAGCCCGGGCGGATCAGTGTCGACGACCTCGACGTGTTGATGCTACGCAACGACCCATCTGAGGATGCCGACGGCCGGGCGTGGGCGCAGGCGCCCGGCATTTTGTTCGGCCTGCTCGCGATCGAGCGCGGCGTCATCGTGCTGAACGATCCCGTGCACCTCTCGCACGCGATCAACAAGACCTATTTCCAGCATTTCCCCGAGGAGGTACGGCCCGCGACGTGTATCGCACGCGACGCAGACAGCGTTCGGCGGTTCATCGACACCCATGGCGGCAAGGCGGTCCTGAAGCCGCTGCAGGGTTCCGGGGGCCACAACGTATTCCTGATCCGGCCAGGCGACGAGGCCAACATCAACCAGATGATCGAAGCGGTGTTCCGCGACGGCTATGCAATCGTGCAGGAATACTTGCCGGCTGCCAGCGAAGGAGACATGCGGCTACTCGTGCTGAACGGCCGTGCGCTGCAGGTCGAGGGCGAGTACGCGGCCTTCCGCCGCGTCAACAAGCAAGGCGATGCGCGCAGCAACGTCAAGGCCGGGGGGAAGGTCCAGCGTGCCGAAGTGGACGAGCGCGCGCTACGCCTGGTGGACATGGTGCGCCCGAAGCTGGTCAAGGACGGCATGTATTTCGTGGGCCTCGACATCGTCGGCGACAAGCTGATGGAGATCAACGTGTTCAGCCCCGGCGGCATCGGGGTCGCCGAGCGGCTGACCGGGCTGAACTTCGCGGACACCGTGATTGCAGATCTCGAGCGCAAGGTGCTGACACGCGCCCGCTACGGCAGGCGCCTCGCCAACGTCGACCTGGCAACCTTGTAAAGCGCGCTCCGCGCCGTCGTAAATGCGTCCGCGGCGATGTGCAAAAAAAAAGAGCCCGGTCATAAGCCGGGCTCAAAGCAACCGTTGAAAGGCGGGGGATAGGAATGTCGTGACGACAACCTTCCAACGGCAAGTCAAATTCAATGTCGCGTCGTGTTGCAACCTCTGTGCCAGCGGGCTGCGACGCAGGTCATCAATTCCATCCTCATCTCCGTCGCTCGCTTCGACCGCTCCCGCTGCCGGTGGTTGCCACGAAAACGCGGATCGGTGACAACGTTCAGTGACGATATGGGTGCCCACCCCTGCCTTTCAAGTGTTGCCGAACGGCGACAGTGCGAAGCGCGCCCATGGCAATTTTTTCCGCGCCGTTGAAACCTTACAAAGCGCTCGGGCGGCTGGCGGCCGCCGGGTGCGGATGAAGTGAGGACGGCGACGATGCCGCCGCGGCGCGCCGGAACCCTTTTGTTACCCCGCTGTAACCCGTGCCGTGACCCGGTTTCGTTACCATAAATCGGACCTGTTGGCGGAGGCCGCGGCGATACGACGTGCTCCCTGACCTGCCAAGCCCGCACGCGCTCGTCGCGATCCTCCTGGCTTTCGGGGCTATCCTCCTCTTTACCCGTGAGAAGGTGCCCCTCGAATCGTCGAGCCTCCTGGTCCTGCTTTTCGTCCTCGTCTGGTTCGAATCTTCCACGGTGGCCCACGAGGGTGCCCGGTTGCGGGCCGCCGACGTCGTTGCCGGGTTCGGCAACGAAGCCCTGATCACCATCTCGGCATTGCTGGTGCTCGCAAGAGGCCTGGAACGCACCGGGGCGCTGCAGCCGATCGGTCATGTCCTGGCACGGATCTGGAAGGTGCGGCCCCAGGCCGCCTTCCTCGCGACCATGCTGACCACGGCAGGTCTCAGCATGTTCCTCAACAACACGCCCGTGGTCGCTTTGATGCTGCCCGTGCTCGTAGCAGTCTGCATGCAGTCCGGCATCCCGCCGTCCGCCATCCTGATGCCGATCGGCTTTGCCACGATCATCGGCGGATCGGCGACGACCATAGGCACGTCGACGAACCTCCTGGTGCTGTCCGTCGCGGCGGATCTCGGGATGCCGGAAATGCAGATGTTCGACTTCGCCATGCCGATTTTCATCGTCGGCGGCGTGGCGATTCTCTATCTCTGGATAATGGCGCCGAGGCTGCTGCCAGACCGCCGGCCACCCCTGACCGACACCGTACCGCGCATTTTCGACTCGCGGCTCAGGATCGAGGAAGGCTCGTACGCCGATGGCAAACGCCTGAGCGAGCTCCTCGCGCATACCGGCGGGATGAAAGTGTCGAAGATCACCCGCAGCGACCTGGCGCTGGTGAAGCTGCCGTTTGCCTCGATAAAGGCCGGCGACCTCCTGCACGTCAGCGATGCTCCCGAGAAACTGAAGGAATACGAGCGGCTGCTCGGAGCTACCCTGCTCCCCGGGCATTCCGACGTGCGCGACGCGAACACGCCCGTGCGGAGCACGGAGCAACTGGCGGAGATCGTGGTCACGCGCGGCTCGGCGCT
>CBFGSB010000047.1:0-18750 GCA_965651325.1 uncultured Chromatiales bacterium
GATTCGCGGGTGCTGCTCGTTGCCGGCGCGGCGACGCTCCTTTGCGCCGTCACCTTCGGGTTGTTGCCGCTCCTCTTCGCGCGCTTCGAGGAGCAGGCGTCCGCGGCGCGACAGTCGCACGGCGCGAGCGGCGATCGCGCCCGGCAGGCGATCCGCAACGGGCTGGTGGCGCTCGAGTTTTCACTGGCCCTGCCGTTGCTCGCGGCAGCGGGACTGCTCATCGGCAGCCTCCTCAGGCTGCAGCACGTCGACCCGGGCTTCGAAGCGGAGCGCGTGCTCACAGCACGCGTCCAGCTTCCCGAGACGGAATATCCGGAAGTCGAGGACCGCCTGCGCTTCTGGAATCGCGCGCTGCCGGAATTGAGCACCATGCCGGGGGTTTCCGCGGCAGGACTCGCCGGCGCGGTGCCGCCGCAGTGCGGCTGCTCCAATAATTTCGACCTGCTCGAGCGCCGCGCGGAGCAGGGCAACCAGCCGCAGTCACCGTGGATTCCGGTAACGGCGGGCTACTTCGATGCGCTGGGGCTGCGCCTCGTCGACGGCCGCTGGTTCGGCGAGTCTGATGTCCCGGATTCAATGCCGGTGATCGTCGTCAGCTCGAGCTGGGCGCAGCGCTACTTTCCCGGCGAGTCGGCGGTCGGCAAGCAGTTGTACGAAGGCGGCGACACGAGCACGCCGATCACCATCGCGGGCGTGGTCAGCGACGTCAAGTTCGATGGGCTGAAAGGGCCCGGGGATGTCGTCTACGCGCCGATCAGCCAGGGCTGGAACAGCAACCCCGCGTATGTCTACCTGCGCACGGACGCGGCCCCGATGGCGCTTGCCGCGACGCTGCGCACGACTCTCGAGCGGCTGGATCCGGACCTGGCGCCGGCGGAGCTCGCCACCATGCAGGAGCTCCTCGGCGGATCGCTGCAGAGCGAACGGCACTGGGCGGCAGTCATCACGGGCTTTGCGCTGGCCGCCGTGCTGCTGTCGGCACTGGGCGTGTTCGGCGTCCTCGCCTGGTACGTCGTGCGGCAGTACCGGGAAATCGGCATCCGTCGCGCGCTGGGCGCGGACGGACGCTCCGTCGTCGGGTTTGTCTTGCGGCGCGGCTTCGCCTGCGCGGCGGCAGGCACGGCTTTGGGGCTCGTGCTGGCGCTGTTCCTCACCCGCGGCCTCGAAGCACTGCTGTTCGAGGTCGAGCGGCTGGAGGTCTTCAACCTGCTCGCAGCGTCCGTCGTGCTGCTGGCGATCGCCCTGGCGGCCTGCTGGTTGCCCGCGCGGCGTGCGGCCCGCATCGATCCCGCGGTGACGTTGCGACATGAGTAACCGGGCACAGGGATCGAGAAGAATGAGGAGAAAGCCGTCATGCAGGTGATACGGGGATTGCTGCGCCGGCCGGTGTACACGCTTGCCGTGACACTGGTGCTCGGTGTCGGGCTGGGCGGCGCTTACTGCCTGTACGGCGTCGTCGATTCGGTACTGTTCCGGCCGCTGGAAGTCGCCGAAGCCGAACGGCTCGTGCGGATCTTCAACAGCGACGAACGCCGCGAGGAGCGGGAGAACTGGTCCCGCGAAAGCGTGCTGCAGCAGCTCCGGCCCGTCGAAGCCTTCGAATCGGTCGCGTTCTACGCCGATTTTGCGCAGCTCACCTACGCGGAAGGGGATCGGCAGCACGAATGGAGGGGTGCGATCGTCAGCGGCAACTTTTTTGCCACGATGGGTGTGAACCCGGTTGTCGGACGCCTGCTGCAGGAGGACGACGCCGTCCGCGGCGCGCAGCCGGTCGCCGTCCTGAGCGCGGAGACCTGGCGCAACCGGTTCAATGCGGATGAATCGCTCATCGGCGAGGTCATTCGCATCAATGGCCGGCCGGTAACTGTAGTCGGCGTCGCGCCGCCGGGCTTTTCCGGCGTGTCGCTGGAAACGCGGCTCGACGTTTGGCTGCCGATGTCGCTCGCGGATATGGCGTTGAGCGGCTTTTCGCTCGACCTGCTGTATGGGCGGAACGTGTCCTGGCTCGAAGCGGTCGGCCGGCTCGCGCCCGGCGTGAGCGCGGCGGACGCACAGCAGATGCTCGACACGCAAGTACTGGCGCGCGCAGAGGACGAAGCGGAGCTGACGCCCACCCTGGTGCTGCCGGCGCGCGAGGTGGCCGTCGATCCGGAAGGGCGGCGCGGCGCCCGCACGACCTCCTGGGTGCTGCTGGGGCTGGTTGGTGTGCTGCTGCTCGTGGTCTGGTCCGACACCGTCGGCCTGATGCTGGTACGCGCCGAGACGCAGCGCGCCGAAACCGCGGTGCGCATGAGCCTTGGCGCCACGCGGGTACGGATCGGCCTCGACACGCTGGCGGAGTCCGGCTTCATCGCCCTTGTGGCAGCCGTGATTGCCGTGGCGACGGCGTTCCTGCTCGGCACGTGGCTCGTCAGCGTCGCGGGCGACGACCTGGGCATTGCCGTCGACGCGTCCGCGATGCTCTTCAACCCGCGGTCGCTGGCGGCGTTCGCGGCGATGCTCGCGCTCACGGTGTTGCTGACGAGCCTCGCGCCCATGCGGCGCCTGGCGCAAACGCTGCTGACCGTCGTGCTGCGGAACTCGCAGACCGACAGCAGCCAGCGAGCCGTGGGTGTGCGCGACGTGCTGGTCGCGGTGCAGGTCGGCATCTCGCTCGTACTGCTCACGGCTGCCATCTCGTTCGTCGGCTCCGTGCGCGAGACGCTGCAGATCGATCCGGGTTTCTCCGTCGCGAACCGGGCAGTGGCGCGGATCAGCCTCAACAGTGCGGCGGACGACAAGCAGGCGTACCGCAGGATCCTGCAGGCGCTGCGCAACGACGGCCGCGTGAAGAACGCGGCATTGGCGTTGTTCGTGCCCGTCAACGACTCCGGGCTGCAGACGAATTTCCGGCCGCAGGACTATACGGCGGCGCCGGACGAGGATACGGATGTCGACCTCTTGCCGGTGAGTGACGGCTACTTCGAAACGCTCGGCATCGAGCTGCTGGCCGGCCGCGATATCGCAGACAGGGAAACCGGCAGCGTACGGCAAGTCCTGGTAAATCGTGCGTTTGCAGAACGTTACTGGCCGGGACGTTCGGCAGTCGGTCTGCAGATCTACGAACTGATGAGCGCGGAACCCGCCGAAGTCGTCGGCGTCGTCGCGAACTACAAGCAGCGCACCCTGCGAGAGCATCAACGGCCGATGATTTTCATCGCGCAGCAGGAAGTCTTCACGAGCGGCCTCGAAGTGGTCGTGGAGGCCGCCAATCCGGAACTGGCATTGGCTGCCATTCGGGAGGTCACCCGGCGCGAGGTGCCGGCCGCGAGCCTGATCGAGCCCTCTTCGCTGCAAGGCCGGATCGACGACCTGACGGCCCGCGATCGCACCATCACGACCGTCGCAGCGGCGAGCGCCATCTTCGCGACCCTGCTCTCGGCGGTCGGCATGTACGGCATCGCCGCGTTCTCCGTGCGGCACCGCCAGCGCGAAATCGGCATCCGCTACTCGCTGGGTGCCACGCGGGGTAACGTGGTGCTGCGTTTCCTGCGCCGGGGTGCGCTGGTCGCGTCCGCGGGTATCGCGCTCGGCTCCGTTCTGGCGCTACTCGTCGGACCGCGCTTCGCGGCCACCATGACCGGGGTCGACAGCCGTCCGGTCACTGAACTGCTGCTCGTTGCGCTGCTGCTCGCGGCGATCGCGATCCTCGCCAACGTAATCCCGGTCTGGCGCGCGGCGAACGTGGCGCCCATGGAGGTGCTGCGGGATGAGTAACTCGCTTTTGACCGGAGCTGCGATAGAGGGTCGCCGGGCCGTGCGCGGGCTGCGCCGTTCGCCCGGCTTCTCGATGGGAGTAGTGCTCGTGCTCGGCATCGCCATTGCCGGGATGGTCACGGTGGCGACAGCGGCCTGGTCGCTGTTCCTCCGGCCACTCCCGTTTGCGCAAGGTGAACAGCTCGTGCAACTCTCCACGTATTCCCGCAACCTGGGCTTCGACATCGGTTTCTCGCCGCCGATGCTGGCCGAGACGCGCGAGCTGCCGATGGTGCGGGGACTGGCCGGTTACTACGGCGCGGAAGCTGCGGTATCGCCTGGCGGCGACGCGTGGCAGCTTGGCACGGTCACGCACAATCTCCCCGACGTGCTGCAGCTACAGCCGATCGCCGGCAGGTCTTTCGAACCATCCGATGCGGAACCCGGAGCACTACCGGTCGCCTTGATGAGTGAATCGGTGTGGCGCGACCGGTACGACGCCGCGCAGTCAGTGATCGGCAGCGAGCTCATGCTGGATGACCGGCGCGTGGAAATAATCGGGGTTATGCCGGACACGTTCACCGTACCGAGCCCCGGGACCGAACTGTGGGAAGTGCGGCGCTACACGCCCGAGGAGTTGTCGCCGCGGAACGTCGGCGGCTTCGAAGGCAACGGCATCATCGCGCGTCTCGAGCCGGGCTTTGGCGCCGCGCAGCTCGAAGACGCGCTGCGCACCCGCTATGCGTCCGATCCGCGCATCGACTCGCAGCACATCCGTGACCTGATGGGACTGGAAGTGAACGTGCAGGATCTGCGGGATGCCTGGACCGCCGAACAGAGCCAGCCGCTCGCCATCATCGGCCTTGCGTCCTTGCTCGTTCTCGCGGCCGCGCTGTTCAATGTGGCCGGATTGTGGATGACGCGGCTCCTGAGCCACTCGCACGAAGAGGCCATCCAGGCGGCACTGGGTGCCGGCAGTTGGCGCCGGCTCGCCCGTTCCTGCATCGAGTTCCTGCTGCTCGGCGCGGCCGGCGTCGGCCTCGCGCTGGCGCTTGCATCACCGATGCTCGGCTGGCTGAAGCAGCTCGGGATGCTCGACATGGAACAGCCGCTGCCGATCCAGACCGGGCCCGTCACGATTGCCATCGCCGTAATCGTGCTTGTCCTGAGCGGCATGCCGATCCTGCTCGCGGCGTTCTGGCAACAGCGGCGCCAGCGGCAGCATCTGCTCGCCGGGCTGGCCAGCGGCGGCCGCACGGGCGGCGGCTCCAGCGCACGCGCCCGGCGCGTGCTGATCGTGGCGCAGGTCGCGCTGGCGATGAGCCTGCTTTGTGCCATGGGGCTGTTACTCCGGAGTTGGTACGCCCTGCTCACTGAAGACTTGGGGTTCGAGCCACAGAACCTGCTGGTCGCGAGGATCGAAGCGGCCCCCCAGCCAGGCGCAGGGGAAGTCATCCCTGACCAGGTGGTTGCGGCGGCACTCGACGCCTTGCGCGCCATACCCGGCGTCACGGCCGTCACGCACGCAAATGTCGCGCCGTTTGGCAGGTCGGAAAGCGTCACTCGCATTTCGGTGCCCGGCCAGGAGCCCTGGGCAACGACGGTGCGCTCGCGCAACGTCGCCCCTGGCTTCTTCAAAACAACCGGCATTCCACTTTTGCACGGGCGTGCCTTCACCGAAGCCGATGCTCGCCAGAACGGCGTGATCGTGGACGAGTACTTCGCACAGCGGTATTTCCCCTCAGGTGGCGCCGTCGGCAAGTCCATCGACGTGCCGGACGGGCAGGGCGGATCCGAGCCTGCGCTGATCGTCGGCGTGGCGAAGACGGCGAAGTACATGAGGCCGGATGAGCAGCCGAACCAGGGTACCTTGTACCTTTCCAGCCCCGAACCCGGGGCGAGTGAGATGGCGGTGATCTCGGCCAGCGTCCCCCCGGCAACCCTGCTCGATGACGTAAAAGACGCCCTGGAGCGCACACTTGGCCCCGAGCGCATTGGCGGCGCGGCCACCATGCATAGCCTGGTGCGTGAATCCGTGCGTGATCGCGAGCCGCAGCTCATCCTGCTCGGGCTTTTCGCGCTGGAAACCATTGCGCTGGCCGCGATCGGGCTGTTTTCGCTATTGGCCTATTCGGTGCGTGCGCGCACTGCCGAATTCGGCGTGCGGCAAGCCGTGGGCGCGAACGCGGCCGACATCCGCCGGCACGTCCTCGCCGACGCGGTGCGCCTGTTGATCCCGGGGCTCGCGATCGGCATCGCCGGCGCGTGCGCCGCGGGCTACCTGATCGCGAACCGGCTGTACGAGGTGTCTCCGCTCGACCCGTTCACCTGGGCGCTAACCGCTCTTCTGCTGGTGCTGGTCGTGCTCGCCGCCGGATTGTGGCCGGCGGAACGCGCGGCACGGATACAGCCTACCGAGGCACTGCGGCATGAGTGAGTGCGATTGCAGCCCGGGCCGCCAACTAATTCCTTCCCGCCGGCATCTTAACCAAAGAGCCTGCTTCCGCGAGGTCGCACGCGGCGGCTTGAGACCCGGGGAGATGCGCTTGCTACGCGAGGAACAGCCAGAGGAGTGAATGCCCGGTGAACGTGAAACCCCTGTTCCGCGGCCTCCGGCGCAGCCCGCGCCTGAGCCTCGCCGTGGTTGCCTGCATCGCGCTCGGCATGGCCGCGACGGCCGCGGTCGCAACCCTGATCGACCTGACGACGTTCCGCTCGCCTCCTTTCCCGGATGCCGAGCGGTTCGTCCGCATCTGGAACTCGGAGGCGGGCACCGACCAGCGGAACCTGCTGGCCTACCGGGACCTCGCCGACCTGCGCGAGCGCCTCACCGCACTCGACGCTCTCGAGAGCGCCGCCCGGGCGCGGCTCATCTGGCACCGGGAGGGTGAGATCGGTCGGCGGGTGGAGGGCGAGGCGATCACCGCGGGCTACTTCGACCTGCTCGACGTCGAGCCTTACATCGGCAGGACGATAAGCCCGCAAGAGCACGCGAGCGGGGACGCCGTGCTGCTGCTCGGCTACGACACCTGGGGGCGCGAGTTCAACTACGACGAGGACATCCTGGGTGAACCGCTGCGGGTGAGCTACCAGGTGGGCGGCGACAGCGCCGTCTACACCGTCATCGGCGTGCTGCCGCCGGATTTCGCCGGCACGACCGAGGAGGACATGCCCGACCTCGAATTCTGGATACCGCTCCGCAACTATTTCGACGGCGAGCTCCGGGAAGACCGGTCCGCCCAGGGCATGCTGGCGCTCGGTCGGTTGCGCCCCGGTGCCACCATTCCGCAGGCGCAGGCGCAAGCCAATGCCCTGAACGCGGCGCTGCAGGGGGAATTCGATGCGTTCGCCAATGATCACGTCTTTCGGGTAGAGCCGTTCGGCGCCAACTGGCGCTCGCCATTTCGAACCGCGAGCGCCACCTTTGGTATAGCCGCGGTGCTGCTGCTGGGCATAGCCGTGGTGAACGTGGCGCTGCTCCTGCTGGCCCGTACACTGGAACGCCGGCACGAATTCGCGGTGCGTTCGGCGCTGGGCGCGGGGCGACGGCAGTTGCTGGGCCAGTTGCTGGTGGAGACGCTGCTGCTCGCGTTCGTCGGGGGCGCGATCGGCATGGCCGTCGCTGCACCCCTTTTGAGCTTTTTCCTCGGCATTGCGGATGTCGTGGTGCCGGGCTACCTGGACCCGCGCCCCCAGCTCCCGACCCTTGCCGTTACCTTTACCGTACTGGTGTTCGCCGGGCTCGCCGCCGCGGCTATCCCGGCCTGGTTTGGCACGCGTGTCCAAGCGGCCGACGCGCTGCGCGAAGGAAGCTCGAAGGTGGCGGGGTCGGACCACGCCAGCCGCTGGGGTTCGCGGCTCGTCGGCGTGGAGCTGGCTCTGACGCTGATGCTGGTAACGGCGGCTGCGTTGCTCGGCCGCTCCTATCTCGAACTCGGCAGCACGGATCTCGGGTTCGCCACCGACAATCGCCTGCGGATGGGACTGTTCGTCAACACGGCGGACGTACCGGACGAGGCGGCGTTGCCGGAGTTCTACGAGCGCCTCGAATCCGCGCTCCTTTCCGAGAAAGGCGTGCGCGACGTCGGTCTCGTATGGCCGACGGTGCCGCTGGCCACTGACCCGGTCGTCGGCCGGCTGCAGCATGTCGCCGTCCGTACCGACGAGCCGGAGGGACTGCGTGTCGGAAACTTCATCGTGGGAGATGGCTTTTTCGATGCACTCGCGCTGCGGCTCCTGGCGGGCCGCGCTTTCGACGAACGCGAGGACCGCCTGGAAACGAACAGCGCGATCATCAGCGCATCCCTCGCCGGGCAGTTCGGCGGGCCCGAACAGGCATTGCACCAGCTGGTGCGCCTGAATGGCAGCGAATACCGGATCGTCGGGATCGTCGAGGACGCCAAGTTCGGCGGCCCGACGGAGAACAGTGTGCACCGTTTCGAGATGTACCTGTCGTTGCGCCAGCTGCCGAGGCGCATTGTTTCGCCGATCGTGCACGTCGCGGGCGAGCCGGCTGCATTCGCCGAGCCGCTGAAGCTGCAGGTGGCGCGCGTTGCGCCAAATTCGGCCGTGGACTGGGTGGATCCCCTGGGTGAGTTCATCGCCTGGCTTTACCGTGACGGCGCGTTCCGCCTTGCCGTAATCGCCGCTTTCGGGACCAGCGCGTTGCTGCTCGCGCTGGTCGGGCTCTATGCGGTGCTGTCGCAGCAGGTCGTGCGTGCGACAGCCGAGATCGGTATCCGCAAGGCGCTGGGCGCGACCGACGGCCGCATCGAGCGAGTGGTCGTCCTGCGCGGTCTCCGAACTGTGGTGTTGGGGCTTGCCGCCGGCGCGCTCGCGTCGCTCGCCTTCGTTCGCGTGTTGGCTAACCTGCTGCACGGCGTGGGCACCTACGACGCATCGGCATTCACCGCGGCCGCCGGCCTGCTCCTGGTCACCGGACTGGTCGCATGCTGGCTGCCGGCGCGCCGCGCCGCGAAATTGGAACCCGTGGCGGCACTGCGTCATGAATAAGGGGAACCGGGGGAACGCGGGAACGAAGAGGAAAGGATCGTGAAACTTCGACAGTTGAAATACGTCGTCGCCATAGCCGACAACGGCTTGAACGTGTCGGCCGCGGCAAAGCGGCTGTACACGTCGCAACCGGGTATCAGCAAGCAACTCAAGCAACTCGAAGACGAGCTCGGCGTGCAAATCTTCGTGCGCAACGGGAGAAACCTCAGCCGTATTACGCCGATTGGACAGGAAATCATCGCCCGTGCTCGCGTGATCGTGCGGGAAGCCGAGACCATACAGCGTTTGTGCCGCGCATCGCTGTCGGTGGTGCCCACGTCATGCGAAGCAGGCGGTTGATACAGATGGCAGCTCCAATGAGCGCGCTGACGAGCTTCGGCCAGGACATCCGCTACGGCTTGCGGCAGCTTGCGAAGAATCCCGGCTTCACGGCCGTGGCGGTGATCACGCTGGCGCTCGGCATCGGGGCGAACACGGCCATCTTTTCCGTCGTCGACGGCGTGCTGCTGCGGCCTGCGCCGTTCGCCGATTCCGAAAGGTTGATGATGGTCTGGGAGACCGACCGCAACAGCGGCACGACGCGCGAGCCGGCCTCCCTTCCCGATTACCACGACTATCGCGACCGCAGCGAAACCTTCGAGAGCCTGGCCGGGTTCGCCGCGAGCGACGTCAACCTGACGCGTGCGCAAGGCGAGCCGCTGCGGATGCCGGCCGTGTCCGCGACGCACGAACTGCTGCCGATGCTGGGCATCGAGCCGCTGCTCGGGCGTACGTTCACCGCTGCAGAAACGCGACCGGGCGGCGGCAACGTGGTCCTGGTGTCCGAAGCGCTCTGGGAACAGCTCTACCAGCGCGATCCTGGCGCGCTCGGGAAGACAGTGCGGTTGGACGGCGTTGCGTACCAGATCGTCGGCGTCATTCCGGCTGATGCGGATTTCGGCATGCTCCAGGTGCTGGGATCGGCAGCCTACGCCCGCGGCTACGCCGATCGCGGCGGCCGGCAGGAGGTCGGTGTCTGGATGCCGCTGCAGAAGAGCACGGAAGAGTGGGTGCGCGACACCCACCCGATGTTCATGCTCGGCCGCCTGAAGGGGGACGCCGGCGTTGAAGCCGCGCAACAGGAGCTGTCGGCAATCGCTGCCGAGCTGGAGGCGACCTATCCGGAGAACGACGCGCGCGGCGTGCATGTCGAACCGCTGGAGCAGGTGATCTTCGGCGATGTGCGTCCCGCGTTGCTCGTGCTGCTGTGCGCGGTCGGGCTGGTGCTGCTCGTGTCCTGTGCGAATGTCGCCAACCTGCTGCTCGCGCGCTCGGCCGGGCGGGAGCGGGAGATCGCCGTGCGCGCGGCGCTCGGCGCCGGCGGCGGAAGGCTCGGGCGGCAATTCCTCATCGAGGGAGTGTTGCTGGCCTTGCTCGGCGGCGCGGCGGGCGTGGCGCTGGCATTTTTCGGCACCGACCTGCTGCTCGGGTTTGCGCCGAGCGAGATCCCACGGCTGGATGCGGTCGGCGTCGACGGGCGCGCGCTCGGGATCGCACTGGCGATTTCGCTGGCCGTCGGAATTGTCTTCGGGCTCGTGCCGACGCTGAAGGCGCGGCGCGTCGACCTTGTTTCGGGGCTGCAAGCGGAAACGGGCGGCGTGCGCGGTTCAGGCCGCAGTGTGCTCCGTTCCGGACTCGTGATCGCGGAGCTCGCGGGGGCCGTGGTGCTGGTCGTTGGTGCGGGGCTCCTGGTGAAGAGCTTCTGGCAGATTCTCGCGGTCGACCCGGGCTTTCGCGCGGAGCAGGTGCTGAAGGCGGAGTTCCAGCTTCCGCAGAGCCGCTATCCAGTGGATTTCGCGAGCTGGCCGAACTTCCGCGAAATGCACGGTTTCAATGCCGCGTTGCTCGAGCGGGCCGCATCGCTGCCCGGCGTCGAGGCCGCGGCGATCTCAGCCAGCCACCCGCTGGACCAGGGCCTTACCAACTCTTTCCGGATCGTCGGCCGCGAGGCGGAATCCGCGGGCTTCGCGGAGATCTCAATCCGCCGCGTGACGCCGGGGTATTTCGATACGGTCCACCTTGCGGTGCTGGGCGGGCGAGCGTTCACCGAAGGTGACGGCACAGAGGCCCCGCCGGTTGCAATGATCAACAAAGCAGCCGCCGATCGCTATTTCCAGGGCCGGGACCCGTTAGGCCAGCGCATCGCGTTCTGGGGTGACGAAAGACGAATCGTCGGCGTGGTTGCGGACGAAAAGGTCCAGGGGCTGACCGCTGCCGCGCCCGCCGCGGTGTATACGCCGCTCGCGCAAACACCGTCGTTCGGCTCCGAAGTGCTGCTGGTTCGCTCCGGCGGCGACGCCTCGATGCTCGCTTCCTCGATCCGATCAGCTATCCATGACCTGGACCCGCAACTGGCAGTCTTCGGGGTCGAGCCGCTGCAGGAAACGGTCGGGCGTAGCGTGTCCCGGGAACGCTTTACCATGCTGCTGCTCGGCGCCTTCGCCGGCGTGGCGATCCTCCTGGCTGCCGTCGGTGTGCACGGCGTGCTTAGTTACGCCGTCTCCCGCCGGACCTCGGAAATGGGGATCCGAATGGCACTGGGGGCAAGCCGCGGCGACGTGATCGGGCTGGTCGCGGGGCAGGGTGCGCGGCTCGCGGTCCTGGGGCTCGTCATCGGTTTTGCGGTCGCGCTGGTGGCGAGCCGCCTGCTGGCGTCGCTGCTCTACGGCGTGACCACGACCGATCCCGCCACCTTCGCCGTGGTGGGCGTGGCAGTATTCGCTATTGCCATGCTGGCGACCGTCCTGCCGGCGCGCCGTGCAACCAGCATCGTGCCTGTCGAAGCGCTGCGCCACGAATAACGGACGAGAGGAACGATATGGAAAGCCTGATCCGAACGAACGCCATCGAAAAATCAGTTCCGCAAGGTGAGAACAAGCTGTACCTGTTGCGGCAGATTTCGCTTGATGTGCCGGAAGGCGATTTCTTGACTTTCATGGGTCCTTCGGGTGCGGGCAAGAGCACACTGCTGTCGATACTCGGGCTGCTCGATTCCGACTGGCGCGGTGAATACTGGCTCGCCGGCAGCGCGGTGCACGATTTGCCGCACAAGAAGCGGCAGGCACTCGCGCGCGAGCACATCGGCTTCATCTTCCAGCACTATCACCTGCTGGACGACATGACCGTGTACGAGAACCTGGAATTGCCGCTGACTTATCGCAACATGAAGACGGCCGAGCGCCAGGCCCGCGTCGCCGACATTCTCGACCGGTTCAATATCGTCGGGAAAAAGGACCTGTACCCGACGCAGCTCTCGGGCGGGCAGCAGCAGCTCGTGGCCGTAGGGCGCGCGGTGATCACCCAGCCGAACCTCGTGCTGGCCGACGAGCCTACCGGCGCGTTGCATTCCTCGCAGGGTAAAATGATCATGGAGCTGCTGGCCGGGCTGAACGCCGAAGGCACGACCATCATCCAGGTCACCCACAACGAAGACAATGCCGCCTATGGGAATCGCACGTTGCAATTGTTCGATGGCTGGCTATCCGGTTAGTCTGCGCCGGGCATGAGCCAAGGTTCCATTTCGCGGGTGCTCATAGCGGACGACCAGCGCGACGTGCTCGGCGCGCTGAAGCTCCTGCTGAAGGGTGAGCCGTTCGCCGTAGAGACCGCGTCCTCCCCGGCGGCCGTGCTGTCGGCGGTCGGGAAGTCCGCGTTCGATGCGATTCTCATCGATCTCAACTACACGCGCGATACCACCTCCGGTCGGGAAGGCCTGGAGCTGCTGCGGTCCGTCCGCCAGCTCGAACCGGAGCTGCCCGTCATCGTGATGACCGCGTGGGGCACGATCGATGTCGCCGTCGCCGCCATGCGGGAGGGTGCCAGCGATTTCATCGAGAAGCCCTGGGATAACCAGCGCCTCCTGTCGGTGCTGCGCAACCAGGTCGAGCTCGGCCGCGCGCTGCAGACGGCCCGTCGGCTGCAGGCGGAAAAGGACCTGCTGTACGCCGAGCGCGGCGATTTCATTGCGCAGTCGCCGGCGATGCAGCCGGTGCTGCAGCTCGTTGGCCGCGTGGCGGCCTCGGACGCGAATATCCTGGTAACCGGCGAAGCGGGTGTAGGCAAAGGCGAGCTCGCACGCCTCATCCACGAGCGTTCCGCGCGCCGCGAACGGCCGTTCATCAGCGTCAACATGGGTGGCGTCGCCGACAGCATCTTCGAATCGGAGATGTTCGGCCACGTGCGCGGCGCGTTCACCGACGCGAAAGCCGACCGCATCGGGCGTTTCGAGCTGGCCGACGGCGGCACGCTGTTCCTCGACGAGGTGGCCTGCCTGCCGTACAACCAGCAGGGAAAGCTCCTGCGCGTGCTGGAGTCCGGCGACTACGAGCCTGTGGGGTCGTCCAGGACGCGGCATGCCGACGTACGCGTCATCTCGGCCACCAACGGCGACCTGCGTGGCATGATCGCCGACAACGCATTCCGCGACGACCTGCTGTTCCGCCTCAATACGGTGGAGATCGAGCTGCCGCCGTTGCGCGAGCGGCGCGAGGACATCATGCCGCTTGCCGCACGTTTCCTGGAGGTGTATTCGCGCAAGTACGGGCGCGAACCCGGCGGCTTCGCACGGGACGCCGCGCAGGCGTTGCTCGCCTACCCGTGGCCCGGGAACGTCCGCGAGCTGTCGCACGTGATCGAGCGCGCGGTGCTGATCCGCGCCGATGCCCAGATCGTGGCCACCGACCTGATGCTTGCCCGGAGGCCCGAGGTGGGTTCGCCCCCGCTCGACCGGCTCACGTTGGACGAGGCGGAAGAGATGCTGATCCGGCACGCCCTGGAACGCTGCGACGGCAACGTCCAGGCTGCCGCGGAGCAACTGGGACTGAGCCGCAGCGCACTGTATCGTCGCATGGAAAAATACGGGACGTGACTCGCGCCCTCACGGCGCAATAAAGGAAGCGCATGAACCGCTTCAGCTTCGAATCCCGTCTCATGCTGCTCGCGCTCTCAGGCGGTATTCCGGCACTCGTCGTAGCGGGGTTGTTGCTCGCATATTCGGACATTCCTCGCGGTTTGGCGGTCCTGCTGTTCGCCGTTCTCGCGATCGCCTTGCTGGGTTTCAGCGTCGCCGTCAAAAACCGGCTCACCTACCAGCTCAATACGCTCTCCAACCTGCTGGAGGCCCTGCGCGAAGAGGATTACTCCATGCGCAGCCGCCGTTCGCGTGAGAGCGGCGCGATGGGCGATGTGTTTCGCGAGGTAAACGTACTGTCCGGGACGTTGCGCGCGCAGAGGGTGCAGGCGCACGAAGCCAGCGCCTTGCTGCGCAAGGTGCTGGCGGAGATCGACATTGCCGTATTCGCCTTCGACGGTTCGGAACGGCTGATGCTGGTCAACCGCGCCGGCGAGCGCCTCGTCGAAAGCGCTCCCTCCGGGGCGAGCGCCACGGAGCTCGGGCTCGGCGACCTGCTGCACGTCGAAGGGCGGCAGATCATTGCGCGCCGCTTCCCGGGCGGCCGCGGCCGCTGGGACGTCTGGACCGGCAGCTTCCGCGAGCGCGGGGTGCCGCACTTCCTGCTGGTCATCTCGGATCTTTCGCGCGCGCTGCGCGAGGAAGAGCGCAAGGCGTGGCAGCGGCTGGTCCGCGTCATGGGGCACGAGCTCAACAACTCGCTTACCCCCATCAAGTCCATGGCTACCACGCTGCGGACGCGTCTCGCGAGCGGCGCTGCCGTGGAGTCGCTGCGCGAGGATCTCGGCGACAGCCTGGGGATAATCGCCTCGCGCGCGGAAGCGCTCGGCCGCTTCATGACCGGCTACACGATGCTGGCACGCTTGCCGGCTCCGCGCCGCCAGGCGGTACGGCTGCGCTCCCTCGTCGAACGGGCGGCCGCCATCGATACCCGCCTGCGCGTGGCGGTGGAAGGGGAAGATGCGCTCATTGCCGTGGACCCGGACCAGCTCGAGCAGCTCGTCATCAACCTGGTCAAGAATGCCGTGGACGCGGCCGGAAACGACGGCCGCGTCTCTGTGCGCTGGTTGCTGGAAGACGCGCGGCTGCGTCTCGAAGTGCTGGACTCCGGTCCGGGGCTGTCGGGCACGGACAACCTGTTCGTGCCGTTCTTCACGACCAAGCCCGGCGGCACCGGCATCGGCCTGGTGCTCTGCCGCCAGATCGCGGAAGCGCACGAGGGCACCCTGTCGCTGGAGAATCGCGAAGACGGCCGGGGCTGCGTGGCGCGGCTGGAGTTGCCGCTGGCGTGAACGGCCTGGTGCCGGCAGGGCTGGTTGAAAGGAGCATGGACTAAGTATAAAGACTTAGCTAATATAGATGACCATGTTTAATCGGGACGCGTTAGATGACCACCGTCAATATTCACGAGGCAAAAACCAACCTGTCGCGACTTCTGGACCAGGTTGCGGCCGGGGAGGAAGTAATCATTGCCAAAGCCGGTAAGCCGGTCGCGCGCATTCTGCCGTTCTCGGCGCCGGAGGACCGTAAGCCGGGCATCGCCAAAGGTGAGGTTACTGACGAGTTTTTCGAGCCGTTGCCGGACGATGAGCTGGCAAACTGGCAGCAATGAATCTGCTGCTCGACACTCACACTTTGCTGTGGTGGCTCTTTAATGACGAAAGATTGTCGGCCCGGGCGCGCACCCTGATAGCTGCCCCCGGGAACGAAGTCGTCGTGAGCAGCGCAAGTGCGTGGGAGATCGCTACGAAGCACCGGTTGGGCAAGCTGCCGAAAGCGGGGGACGTGCCGACACGCCTGTCGTTCTATCTTCGTAAAGCGAGAATAGCGACGCTTCCCATTACGATCGAACACGCCGTGGCCGCGGGAGCGTTGCCCGGCCCTCACCGGGATCCGTTCGATCGGATGCTGATCGCTCAGTCCCGCCTCGAGAAAATGCCTGTCGTTACTGTTGATCCCGTTTTCAGGGACTACGGAGCCAGGACTTGCTGGTAGAGAAGGTGTCCCGCTCGCGCAACCCGCATCGTCCGTGCATCAGGATGATGAAGACGGCGTCGCCCGGGGGTGCAAACGTGGACGCCGCGCGGCGCGGTAGAGCAGCCACGTCGGGAACAGGGCGGCCAGGAACACGATCGCGGTAACCAGGAACCCGTCGCGGTAGGCCAGGATGTTCGACTGCAGGTAAACCGAGCGACCGAGGAACAGCATCGCGGCCGGAACCTGCTCGGCCTGGGGCAGGCCGGCGACCGCGGTGAGGTTCGCAACCCGGTCCAGCAGGAACGTGGTGGTCGAATTGTCCGCTGACTGCGTCGCCGCGAGCACATCCGCATGAAACGCCGTGCGCTGTGCGAGCACCAGTGCCAGCAGGTTCACGCCGAACGCGCCGCCGAGCTGGCGCATGAAGTTGATCGCGCCGGAGCCCTGCGCCATGAGCGTGTCGGGCAGCACGCGCAGTGAGCCCGCGTTCAATGCGGGGAACAGGAAACCCAGCCCGATCCGGGTCAGCACTGTCCAGCCGGCGAGATGCCAGAAGCCCGTGTTCGTGTCGACCTGCGCCGTCAGCCAGGACGACCAGGCGAATATCGCCAGGCCGAAGCCGATCAGGATGCCGGGCGACAGCTGGTCGGTCAGCCGCCCTGCCAGCGGGAAGACGAGCACCAGCACGAAGCCCGCCGGCATGAGCAGCAGTCCCGCCTGGGTCGGCGTCATGCCCTGCACGGTCTGCACGAACAGCGGCAGCAGGTAAATGGAGCCGAACAACCCGGCGCCGATGATGAAGCTGATGAGCGAAGCCGCCGCAAACGGCAGGTTGGAGAACAGCCGCAGGTCGAGCATGGGCGCGGCGGTACGACTTTCCCACCATACGAATGCGACGATCGCGCCGGCGGCAACGGCGAATTCGCCGATGATGAGGTTGGAGCTCCACCCGATCCGCTGCCCGTTTGCCAGCGCGCTCAGCAGCAGGCCGAGAAAGAGGCATAACAGCGCAAAGCCGGTCCAGTCAAAGCGCGGCTGCGGGTCGTCTGCTGCCTCGCGCTGCGGCAGGAACAGGGCGGCCAGCCCGATGCCCAGCGCCGCGAACGGCACGCCGAGGTAGAACACGTAGCGCCAGTCGAAGCTGTCCATCAGCAGCCCGCCCACCCAGGGGCCGAGCGCCGGTGCCAGCACGACCCCGATACCGTAGATACCCATCGCCGCACCGCGCTGGTCGGCGGGAAACACCCGGAACAGGATCAGCATCGCCATCGGCTGCACGATCCCCGCGGCGGCGCCCTGCACGACGCGGGCGAGTATGAGCACGTGCTCTTCCGGTGCAATCCCGCCGAGGATCGAGCCCGCCATGAACAGCGCCAGTGCCGCGATGATGCTGCCGCGCTGCCCGATCGTCCGGTTCGCCCAGTCTGTCAGCAGCATGGTTGCCGTCATCGCGGCCAGGAAGCCGGCGGAGAGCCATTGCGCCTCCACCTGGCTGATGCCGAACGCGCCCATCACGTCGGGAATCGCGACGTTCACGATCGTGGCCGAAAGGATCACCGCGATCGAAGCCACCATCGCCGTGCCGGTGGCATACCAGCGGTAGCTCGCGCCATAGCGCGCGAAGAACTCCTCAGTCGATGACATCGACCGTGACTTCCACCATCATGCCCGGCCGCAGCAGGCCCTTGACCTGCTCGAGCGTGATGCGCGCCGGCAGCCGCTGCGCGATCTTGGTGAAATTGCCGCTTGGATTGGGGCTGGGCAGCAGCGCGAACTCGCTGGTCGCCGCCTGGCCGAGCCGCGCCACGCGCCCGTGAAACTCGCGGCCGGGGTAGGCGTCCACGGTGATGGTCACCGGGGCACCGAGCGCCAGCTTGCGAAACTCCGTCTCCTTGAAGTTCGCGTCCACCCAGATCGCCTGCGGGTCGTGGTACATCAGGAGCCGCCGCCCCGGCGCGACGTATTCGCCGACGTCCACGAAGGTTTCGTCGATCACCCCGTCGAATGCCGCGCTGATCTCCCGCCGCGCGAGATCGATCCGCTGCTGTTCCAGCCGTGCTTCGCCGGCCGTCTTCTCCGCTTCGAGCGCCGCGATGCGGCGGCCGAGCACGGCGATTTTCGATTTGTCGGCCCGGATTACCTGCAGCTCGGCACGTGCGGTCTCCACTTCGGCGGCCGCTTGCGCTTCCCGCTGCGACGCGCTCGTGAGCGCCTCGCGCGCATCGTCGTAGCGGTACGAGGCGATCAGCTTTCGCGCGTGCAGGGATTCGGCCCGCTCGTAGTCACTCTGCACGTTCTCGAGTATCGCCTCGCTCACGCGATGCGCGGCTTCGGCCGCGGCGAGGTGCGCCTCGCCGGCGCGCAGCCGGCTGGCGAGCTGTTCGCGGGTCATGGCTTGCTGCGCGTCCAGCTCGGCGATCCTGGCTTCGATCCCGTCCATTTCCGCCTGCGCCTCCTGGAGCTCGAGCTCCGCCTGGCGCGTGTCGATGCCGACCAGCAGCTCGCCCGCGCCGACGGCATCGCCGGGCAACACCCGGATTGCCGCAACGCGTCCCGCCACTTCGCTGCTCACCGTTATCTCGCGCGCCGCAACGCGGGAGTCTTCCGTGTAGACGTGGGTTGCGCGAAAGTGAATCCAGTGACCGGCCGTCGCCAGCAGGACGAGAACCAGGATCGTGGCAGCCGCCAGGCGCCACCAGGCGCGGCGTCTCTTCATGTCCGCTTCTCCAGGCGCTGGCGGATCTGGCGCAAAACGCGCAGGCAAGTCTCGAGCTCGCGGGGCTTCACGCCCGCGAGCACCTCCTGGCGCAGGTCGGCGGCGATGCGGTTGATGTCCTTCAGCAGTGCTTCTGCGGACGGCGTAAGGCGGACGTGCTTGGCGCGGCGGTCGTCGGCCACCGGCAGGCGCTCGACCAGCCCTTGCGACTCAAGGGCGTCCAGCAGCCGGACCAACGTTGGCCCCTCGATCGCCGCCAGTTCCGCGAGCTCGCGTTGGGTCACCCGGCCGCCTGCGCGGGACAGGAGCAGGAGCGTGCTCCAGCGAGCCTGGGTCAGGCCGGTGTGCTTGAGTCGCTCAT
>CBFGSB010000048.1:0-18720 GCA_965651325.1 uncultured Chromatiales bacterium
GCCGCACACCAGCTCGCATTTTTTGCCGGGCTGGGTGCGCTCGACACCCTGCTCGGGCTGCCGGAGCGGGTAGCGGCGGTCACGGCCTCCGACGTCCAGCGCGTTACACGCGAATACCTCCGGCCGGAACTCCGCACCGTCGGCTGGTACCTTCCGGAGCGCTTGGCGCCGGTCACGGCTTACGAGCCGATAGCGGCATCTCCCGCACGCGACGTGGCGGATTCCGCGCCGGGGCCGCTCGACGACGTACCGGTCCCGGAACCGGTCGAGCGCAAGCTCAGCGGCGGCCTGCCCGCGATCGTCCAGCACTCCGATGTTTCGTCTTCCGTGCAGGTGCAGCTCGTGCTGCGCGGCAGCAACCTCGCCGCGCGGAGCCTCGTAGCCGGTGACCCGGTGGCCGGGCACTCTTCGCTGGCGTGGCGCATCCGCCCGCACGAGCTGCGCGCGACCCTGGCAGAGGCACGGGGAGCACTGGCAACGGTCGAGGTCGAGCGACGCGGCGACGAGACACCATCATCCGACCCCGAGACGCGGCTCGAGCGGGCGTTTGGCGCCATCATGGGGCGCGCAGATGCCGCCGCAGTCGAGCCCGTGCTGGTCGTCGTCAGCGGTGACGTCGACGAGGCGGAAACCTTCGCCCTGCTGGAAGAATTCTTCGGGAACCTCGACGCGCCGGGGGAGCCCGACGCGCAAGCCCGTCGCTTCGAGCCGGGGAACCGTGAGCTGAACATCGGGCACCCGATCGCGCAGGCGCAGCTCGGCTATATCGTCCCGGCGCCGGCACCCGCGCGCGCCGATGCATGGCGCATCCTGTTGTACGTGCTGAGCCACGGTTACGAAGGGCGGCTCGGCAAGGAAGCGATCTCCCGGCGCGGGCTCGCGTATTACATCGACGGGCGCTACCGCTCGGACGGCGGCGACGGCTGGATCACGGTGGCAGTGGGCGTCGATCCGCACAAGCTGGAACCGCTCGAGGCGCTCCTCAACGAGGAGCTAAAACGTCTCGCGTCCGATCCGCCGACGGCCGCGGAGATCGAGGAAGCGAAGGAATATCTCGTCGGGCGCGCGATCAGCGCCGCGCAAAGCAACGCGGAGCTCGCCGACGCGCTCGCCCGCGATTGGATCTGGTACGGCGAGCTGCTGGAGCCGGAAGCACTCGCAGCGAGGCTCGACGATATCGAACGGCGGGACGTCCTTGACGCTATCGACGACTTCGTCGACGGTACGGTGATCACCGTCGCGGAATAAGGATGGCAGCACCCCGCGCGCCTACGGGGCGCCTTGCCAGGTGGCCGGGTCCACGCAGAAATACTTCCGGAGCTGCGCGTAGACCTCGGGGAACTGCTGCTGTAGCGCCACGGGCTGCTCGAAGAACGACTCCGTGGCAACCGCGAAGAACTCCGCCGGGGAGGTGAGCGCGTAATCGTCGATTGCCGGGTGCTCGTGGCTTGCGATCGTCTGCTCCAGGTTCTCCCAGGCGCGCGTCATTACCTGCGCCCACTCGCGATAGTGCGCGGCGTCCGCCAGGGCGGGCAGCCCCTCGACGCCCGGGTTCTCCTCGTCGAGCTTGTGCGCGAACTCGTGCAGCACCACGTTCTGCCCGTCGGCCGTGCCCTCGATCGCATCGCGCACGTCGCGCCAGGACAGGATCACCGGCCCGCCGGGCCAGGACTCTCCGGCGCGCGCATCCCGCCCGTGGATCTCGATCTCGCCGTCGTACTCGATGTCGTCGACGAGGTAGGTGTCGGGGTACACGTATATGGAACGGAACCCGGGAAAGTAATCGGTATCCCGGTTCAGGAGCAGCACGCAGGCGTGCCCGGCGATGGTTACCCGCATCTCCTCGGTAAGCTCCAAACCGCCGCAGCCGAGCCAGCGCTTCTCGTGCAGGAACACGTTGACGTGCCCGAAAAGCTCGCGCCGGAGCTCTGCCGGCATGCGGTGCAGCAACGGCAGGTTGCGCTCCAGTATCCGCCGATGCCGCTCAGGCAGCTCGCTTGCGAACAGCCGCTCGCGCCGCCGCTTGCGCAATTTCGAGGGCAGCACGAACAGCATCACGGCGATCGAGAGCGCGACAAGCAGCGCCAATACCACCCCGATATTCTCCATGGCGGGCAATATAGACGAAGTGGCGCCGGTCATTCATTGCGCCAGTTGCTCGTACAGGCGCTCTGCCCGGTCGAGGTTCTCCAGTACCGCGGCACGCTCGGCCGGGGTGTTGTAGTCCGGGTGGTTCGCGGCGGATTCGCGGATTCGCTCGATCCACGCGAGGAAATACCTGGCGTCCTCCGGGGATCGGGGGCGTTGTCCGTCGACCGTCACGTACACGGGACCGGTCGTGCCGTAGGGATAAAGATCAAACACCAGCGGGTGCGAGCCCTCGTTCCAGGCGCGCAGCAGCAGCCATCCGCTGCCGTCGACGGTGACCGTGCCGTCGAGATCGGCGCTCGTCGGGTCATCGAGCTCGATCGCCTCCACGACCTCGCCGTTGTAGACGATCTCGAGGTGGTCGAGCGGCACGATCGAGCGCATGAAGCCGCTGTACTCCAGCTCGTGCGCGCCGGCGTCCAGCTCGATCTCCGCGCCGGCGGCCCGGCCGTCCACCGTGAAGCCCAGCAACGGGCCGTTCGTCGCCAGCGTGTGACCGGCTTTCAGGCCGGCGATCCAGGCATCCCGGCGCGCGGCCGCATCGCCGGCGTCCGCACCCACCGGCACGTACGTGCGGTTGATGCCCACAGGGCCGCGCAGCGAGGCGTAGTTCGCCATCGCATCCGTGCCGCCGGCCGCGGCGATGCGAAAGCCGAGGTTGAGCAACCGGTACCAGACTTCCGCGGAAGCGCGGTGGTCCGCAAAGCCGACGACCTCGTAGTAATCGATCTTGCCGAGCGCCGCGTCGACCGGCAGGGCGTTCGTAAGGCTCGGGTCGGTCGCGGGGTCGGGCGGTGGTGCGAGAAACGGGTGCACGTAGCCGACCGCAGCATTCTGCGCGTGCGCCAGGTCCGCGGCCGCGGCGTTGTCCGGGTACAGGCTCGCCGCCGCGGTGTATGGGTAGGCCGAGTAGCCGGGAATCAGGAGGTGATCGTCGAGGCCGAGCAGGCCCATGTGGCCCCAGTAGCTGGTGTGGTATTCCTGGGAATGCAGGAGCGCAACCTGCGCGTTCGACGCGGGATCGGGGTCGGGTGACGCGTAGGCGATGTCGGGGAAGCGCTGCTCCTTGTTCACGATGAGGTTGAACACCAGGTCGAGGTCTTCGGCTTCTGCCTGCGTCACCATGTTTTCCGGCGTGTTGCGGTAAGCGCCGCCGTAGTTCATGTGCACGTGCACGTCGGCGCTTTGCCAATCCCGCCAGTCAGCAGGCAGGTCGAACGGCTGCAGCTCGACCCGCAGTTCTTCTGTCTGTCCGGCCTCGACGTTGACGGTCCGCTGCTCGACGGCACTTTCGAGCCCGCGCCATACCGTGATCGTCGCCTCGCCCTCCGGCAGGGTCACCACCGCGTCGCCGTCGGTATGAAAGTAGTGCGTCTCGAATGCCTGGATGTCGCGATCGAGGCTGTCGTCCGCGTGCATCCACGCGTCAGCGGGCGCGTAGGCGCGCCCGTCCGCTGCTAGCACGGCCACCCGGGCGGCTGCCGGGTCGCCGTTGCGGCCGACGATCTCGATGGCGAGCTTGCCCATTGGCGCAAGCCACCGTTGCTCCGAGATCTCGAGCGTCCGGACCGCGCCGCCCACCGCATCCTGGATCCTGAGCTCGGTGTTGCCGGACTGGTTGGCGATGTAGGCGATCTTCGTGCCGTCGGGCGACCAGCGCGGCGCGACGGCGTCGTAGTCGCCGTAGGTCAGCGGAAACGGGTGCGCGGAGCCGTCGATCGAGGCGGCCCAGACCTGGTGCCACTGCCGGCCAAGGTAGGAGGCATAAACGACCCGTTTGCCGTCCGGCGACCAGTCCGGCCGCGCCTTCCAGTTCGTTTCTTCGTCCTGCACCAGCACGCGTTCGCCACCGAGCGGATGACGGTAGATCGCTCCCGTGCCATAGGGCGTTTCCGGGTTGCCGACGTAAATGAGCGCGTCGCCTTCGGGCGACCAGCTCGGGCTCAGCTCGTGGTCGTAGGGGCTGTAGTAGTAGCGCTCGACCTCGCTCCGGCGCTCCTCGACCAGCGGCTCGGCGCCCGTGAGGGTGTCGCCATCGACGTCGCCGACGAACACGTGGAAGCGTCCCGTGTCACGCGTCGACACGAACGCGAGCCGCTCCCCATCGGGCGACCAGCGTGGCTCGAGGTTCACCGTGCCGCCATCGGTAAGCGGCGACACCTCGCCTGAATCGAGCTCCAGCAGGTAGAGCTCCATCGCGTCGTTGAAGTAGCGGACGAACACGACGCGCTTGCCGTCCGGTGACCAGTCCGGCTGGTAGTCGTAGCCGGGGCCGGCGGTAAGCTGCGTCGCCGTGCCGGAGTCGAGTGCCTGCCGCCACAGGCTGCCCTGCATCGAGTAGATGACGGTTCGCGAATCGGGGGACCAGGTCACGGACGAGGGACCGGTCGTGAGCTGCGGGAGGTACATCTCGCGGAAGTAGTAGTCGTGCGGCACCGCGATTTGCTTCAGCACCGGCGCCCGTTCGGCAAGCGAGAGGGGCGCCGCGGCGAGCAGCGTGAGGGAGATGAGGGAAAGGCGCGTAATCCTGGTTGACTTCAACTTGCCACTCCTGCTTTTCGCGGTGCACAAAAGAGCATGGCCATGGAAATCCATGGCCATGCGGGTCGGTCCTCGACGTGGCCCGGGCGGCCGCCGATCAGTCGAATCTCTGGCCGAAGCGGATGCCGATCGACCGCGGACGGTTGGTCACTGTCCGGGAGTCGATCTGCGTCGGATAGCTCGGGATGTAGACGTTGAGCTGTGCCCGTTCGTCGGTGACGTTGTTGATGAACAGGTCGAGATTCCAGTTGCCGCGCCCGATGCCCGTCGAAAGATTCAACAGCATGTACCCGTCCTGTTTCACACGCTCGGCGGGTTCCAGCTCGCTCCAGCTATCGCCCGTCCAGGAGAGCCCGGCCTGCACATATCCCGGCATGTCGCCGAAATCGATGGAGTACCGGCCGAGCGCGGTGAACTGGAATTCGGGCACGAACGGCATCTCCGTCCCGATGTCCGCTCTCGGGGGCTCACCGGCGAGCCGGTCCAGGTCGCTGCGCCAGTAAGGTTCCTGGAGCGTGGCGTCGTTGTAGGAGGCTGCAAACGACAGGTTGAGGTTGTCGGTAGCGAGCCAGGAGAGGTCGAACTCCGAGCCCCAGGTGCGCGCTTGCCCGACGTTGCCGATGATGGTCAGGTTCGACACCGCGAAGTCCAGGAACGCGTACTGGAAGTCCTCCCAGTCGACGCGGTAAGCGGCGCCGTTGAAGCGCATGCGGCCGTCGAGCCAGGTCGTCTTCCAGCCCAACTCGTAGTTGTATACCCAGTCCGGCTTGTACTTCGGTATGCCGGGCACGCGGGCGCGGTTGACGCCGCCGGAACGGAAGCCCTCGGAGTACGTGGCGTACAGCAGCACGTCCTCGCTGGCGCGGTATTCTACGCTCGCCTTGATGCTGTTGCCGCTGCCGGTGGTGGCGTCGTCGAGTATGCGGGTTTCAAAACACGGGAACTGGGGCGTGCCGAACTCCTGGTCCTCCGTGAAGTTGCCGTTCTCGTCGGTAAAGCCGGTGCAGTGGCCGAGAAAACCGTTGAAGCCGTACAGCCGGTTGTCGTACTTGAAGTGCCGCAGCCCGGCCGTGAAGCTCCAGGACTCGTTGAGATCGAACGTCGCCTCGCCGAAGTACGCTTCGTCGCGGTCGGTGCGGATCTGGTACGTCTGCCATACCGTGTTCCCGTTCTGGATGACGGAATTGGCGGGATTCATATCCGGCACGATCCACTGAAGATCGAAATCGTGTACCTGCTTCTGCGTGAAGGCGCCGACGATCCAGTTGAAATTGCCTTCGCCGGAGGACTGCAGGCGTATTTCGTGACTGAGGCGCGTGAACCGCTCGTCGCTGTCGATGAACTGCGAAGGATCGGCGCAGGTGTCGTCGGCTGCATAGTGATAGCAGGAATACCCGTAATACGCGTACAGGTCCTCCAGGTATTCGGCATAACCGGTGTAGTCGTAGGCACTGTCCAGGTCCCGGTCGAGAGTCGACACCGCGTACACGAGCTGCAGGTTGTCCGTGATATTGCCTTCGAGGATGCCGGCCGCCTGGATCCAGTCCTCGTCCGAGAGGTCGGGGAAGAAGCGCACGACGTTGAGGTCGCCCGCATCCTCCGGATCGTGTGCCCAGATTCCGTTGACTTCCGACTGCTGGTACATGACGCTCGGCGAAAAGGTCCAGTTGTCGTTGAGGTCGACCCGCAGCATGGCGCGCGCGCCCGAGGTCTCGGCGGTATTGAAGTTCTCTTGCACGACGTCGGCGTTGTCGACGGTGATACCGCTGGCGGCATAAGTCAGCGAGCCTGGAATATTGTCGATGTAGCCGCCTATGTCCTTGTGCCATCCGACCAGGCGAACGGCTGCCCAATCCGTGACCGGCACGTTGACCATGCCTTCCACGGTGTAGCCCATGTCGCCTTCCGACACGGTGTCGACACCGAGGTCGTAGCTGCCCTGGAACTCGCCCAGCACCGGCTTGTTGGTGATGATGCGGAGCGTACCCGCCTGGCTGCCCTGGCCGAACAGCGTGCCTTGCGGGCCGGGCAGCGTTTCGATGCGCGCAATGTCGTAGATGTGCAGGTCCAGCACCTGGTTGATCGTCGTCAGCGGCTGCTCGTCGAGATAGACGCCGACGCTCGGCATTGAGCCGGAATGCACACCGTCGCCGCCGCTCGAGATGCCGCGCATGTAGAGAATGGCGTAACCGGGGCCGTTTGACGTGTAGGAAACCGAGGGCAAAAACTCGATGTAATCTTCGAAGCCGTGGACGTTCAGGTCCTGCAGTTGCGTCTCTCCGATCACCTGCACGGACACGGCGACGTCCTGGAGATTCTGCGTGCGCTTCTGGGCGGTGACGATGATCTCGTCGAGGCCCTGGCTCTGCGGTGCGTCCTGTGCCTGCGCCGGCACGATGGCGACGGCGGCAAGTACGGAACCGGTGAGTGCCGCGGACACGGCCCTCGACAACGGCGTACGTTGGTAGTGCTTCATCATTGCGTCCCCCGCATACATAAAGTTGCTCCGCAACGGAGGTAGCATTTAGGCTCTGCCGCTGAAGAGCGCCGGCCGCGCCACCATGGAAAATCGCTGGCGGAGCCGGCTTCTACAAAGATCATAGCAGCGAACTTCGCGCAGCAGTACATAGCGGATGAACATATGTTTGGGGGCAGCCGGGGACGACGTTCCACAATATGGACGCTTGAGTGGCAGGGGCCGTCCGTTTGTTCGAAGCTGCAAAAACTGGTGAAAAAATCTCATCCACCGGCTTTCGATGACCAGGTAATCGTTTCACACCGACATGGCCACCGTAACTCCGCAAGCCTCGGGTGACCTCCAGACCGCGCTGCAACATGCCGTCGCGCTGTTGCAGAAGGATCCGGCGCTGGCGGCGGAACAGGCGCGCGAGATCCTGAAGGTCCACCCGCACATGGAAGCGGCGCAGCAGGTTCTGGGCACGGCCTGCCGCTTGCAGGGCGACCCGCACGAGGCCGTCGCGCTCCTGGAACCGCTCGCCTCCAGGCACGCGAGCTCGCCCGACGTGCTGCACGAATACGGTCTTGCGCTCGGCGCGGCCGGGCGCGGGGCGGACGCGATCGAGGTCCTCCACAGGGCGGTGCGCCTGGACCCGCAACACGCTGGTGCCTGGCGCACGCTGGGTGACCAGCTCAGTGCTGCCGGCGAGGAAGCGGCGGCCGAGAAAGCCTTCGAGAAGCATCTCGCGTTGTCGACGCGGCACCCGGAAATGCCGGAGGCCGCCGCGTACTTCAGCAAGGGCAACCTGGCGCAAGCGGAGCAGCTCACGCGCGAGGTCCTGAAGCGGGACCCGCTCGACATCGTCGCCATCCGCCTGCTGGCCTCGATCGGTGTGAAGGTCGGCCAGCTCGAGGACGCGCAACACCTGCTCGAGCGCTGTCTCGAGCTCGCTCCCGCCTTTCACCTTGCAAGGCACGGGTACGCGGTCGTGCTGTTCCGGCGACACGCGCTGGACGCCGCGCTCGAGCAGGTCGACAGGCTGCTGCGGGCCGAGCCCGCGAACCCGAATTACCTGATCCTGAAAGGCGCCGTCCTGGTGCGCCGGGGCGATCACCTGCCGGCGCTGGAGATTTACGAGCGGATTCTCGCCGACTACCCGCGTCACGCCGGTGCGCACCTGAACTACGGGCACACGCTGAAGACCGTCGGGCGGTTGGCTGATGCGATAGCCGCCTACCGTACGAGCATCGAGCTCAGCCCCGCGGGCAGCGGCGAGGCGTACTGGAGCCTCGCGAACCTGAAGACCTTCCGCTTCACCGACGCGGATATCGAGCACATGCGCGAGCAGCTTGCACCGGCGGGCCTCGACCCGGAAAACCACGCGCACCTCGCGTTCGCGCTGGCGAAAGCGCTGGAGGACCGCGCGCAGTACGACGAGTCGTTCGCTTTCTACAAGCGCGGTAACGACGTGCGCGGCAGGCATCATCGCTGGGACGCGAAGGTGAACGTGTTCAACACGGCACGCCAGATGAAGACGCTGAGCCGGGAGTTCTTCGCCGCGCGGGAGGGCTGGGGCTGCGCGGCGGCCGACCCGATCTTCATCGTGGGGCTGCCGCGCGCCGGGTCGACGCTGCTGGAGCAGATCCTCGCGAGCCACAGCCGGGTCGAGGGCACGGCCGAGCTGCCGGACATCATCGCGATCTCCAGGCGGCTCGGCGAAAAATCCCGCAAGAACCCGGCGTCGAAGTACCCGGAGGTATTGGGGACGTTGACGCCGGAGGCGGCTCGGGCGCTGGGGGAAGGCTACCTCGCCTCGACCCGCGTGCAGCGCAGCGGCAAGCCGTTCTTCATCGACAAGATGCCGAACAACTTCCAGCACATCGGCCTCATTCACCTGATCCTGCCGAATGCGAAGATCATCGACGCGCGTCGCCACCCGATGGGCGGCTGTTTCTCCTGCTTCAAGCAACTCTTTGCCCGCGGGCAGACGTTCACCTACGACCTTGACAAGCTGGGCCGGTACTACCGCGACTACGTCATCCTGATGGATCACTGGGACGCGGTGCTGCCCGGCCGTGTGCACCGCGTGCAGTACGAAGACATGGTCGAGAACACGGAGGCCGAGATCCGCCGCCTGCTCGCGTACTGCGGGCTCGAGTTCGAGGAGCAATGCCTGCGCTTCTTCGAAACCGAGCGGGCGATCCGCACGCCGAGCGCTGAACAGGTACGCCAGCCGGTTTACCGCGAAGGCCTCGAGCACTGGCGGCATTTCGAGAAGCACCTGGACCCGTTGAAGCAGGCCCTCGGCCCCGCCGTGCTGGAGCGCTACCCCACCTGACATGAGCATGCATCGTTTCATCAATGCCGCCGCGTGCGTGCTCCTGTTTGCCGCCCCACCTGCACTGGCGGATCACGTTACCCGTGCACCTTACGTCCCCGACAGCGGCAGCCTGTTCGTTCGCTGCGGGATGTTGGTCGACGGCCTCGCCGACGAAGCGCGCGCCGACCGGGTCGTGGCCATCCGTTCCGGGCGCATCGCGGCGGTACTGGACGGCGGCGCGGATACCGGGGACGCGCCCGTGCTCGACCTCTCGGGTTACACCTGCCTGCCGGGCCTGATCGACACGCACACTCATCTCACGGACCGCGCCGGTACCACCGGCGACCTGAGCGCCTTCTTCACCCGCACGGACGAGGAGCAGCGCCGCATCTCGCGCGGCAATGCGGAGATCACGCTGTTTGCCGGCTTCACGAGCGTGCGCAACGTCGGTGCCTACATCGGCTGGTCCGGGCGCGACCTGCGCGACGCAATAGACGCCGGCGAGATCGCGGGCCCGCGCATGCAGGTCGCGGGCTTCTACCTGACCGTTCCGGGCGGCGGCGGAGACCTGCTGATCCCGGATTATCCGGAAAAGGACATTCCCTACCGCGTGCGCATGGGCGTGGCGCGCGGGCCGGAGGCGTTCCGGCGCAAGGCGCAGGAGGCGGTCGCAGGCGGCGCCGACGTGCTGAAAGTCATCGCCTCCGGTGCTGTCCTCGCCTATGGCGGCGTGCCCGGCGCGCCGGAAATGACCGAGGAGGAAATCGCGGCCGTGGTCGAGGTCGGCCACGCGGCCGGCATCAAGGTCACCGCGCACGCGCACGGCGCCCGGTCGATCAAGGACGCCATCCGGGCCGGTGTCGATTCCATCGAGCACGCATCGCTCGCGGATGACGAGGCAATTGCGCTCGCGGCGCAGCACGACGTGGCGTTCTCGATGGACGTTTACAACGGCGACTACATCGATACGGCAGGGCGCGCGCAGGGCTGGCCCGAGGAATTCCTGCGCAAGAACCTGGAGACGGTGGAAGCGCAGCGCCAGGTCTTCACCAAAGCGCACGAGGCCGGTGTGCCGATCACCTTCGGCACGGACGCGGCCGTTTACCCGCACGGCGACAACGCGCGGCAGTTTGCAATCATGGTGGAGCGCGGCATGACGCCGATGGATGCGATCAAGGCGGCCACCTCGCTGGCTGCGCATTACCTCGGCTGGGGGGAGCGGGTCGGCGCGATCGAGGCGGGCCGCTACGGCGACCTGATCGCCGTGCGCGGCAACCCGCTGGAGGACGTCACGGTGCTCGAGGACGTCGCGGTAGTCATCAAGGGCGGGTTGGTGTTCAAAGCGCCGCACCCGCAGCAGGGAAGGACCGGGGGATAACAATGGATCAGACCCGTGTGACCGGCGCCACCGGCGTCCGCTGGCGCGTGCTCGGGCTATTGGTGCTCGTGAGCTTCGTCTCGTACGTACTGAGGTCGGACGTGTCCATCGCGAGCACGGCGCTCGTTGACGATCTCGGGCTGACGGAACAGCAGCTCGGCTACGTATTCGCGGCGTTCGCGGCGGGCTACGCGATCTTCCAGTTTCCCGGCGGGCTGTTCGGCATGAAGGTCGGCGCGCGGCGCGCGATGACCATCATCATGGTGCTGTGGGGCCTGCTCATCATGCTGACCGCCGCGGCCGGCAGCATCGCCGCAAGCACGACGACGGTCCTCGCCGCCCTCATCGGCGTGCGCTTTCTCGTCGGTGCCGCGCACGCACCCATCTACCCGCTCACCGGCGCGGTCATCGAGCGCTGGTTTCCCATCGGGAGCTGGGCGCTGCCGAACGGGCTGTCGAGCACCGGCCTCACCCTCGGTTACGCGGCGGTCGCACCGGCGCTCGCCGTGATGGTGGTCGAGTTCGGCTGGCAGGCCTCGTTCGTCATGCTGGGGCCGATCGCCTTCGTCGGCGCCGCGTTCTGGTGGTGGTACGTGCGGGACGAGCCACGGCAACACGCCAGCGTGAACGACGCGGAGGCGGTGCTGATCATGGCGAACCGGCCCGAGGTGGCAGACGCCGGCACGGACCAGCCGGACTGGCTGCGCATCCTGAAGAACCGCGACGTGCTGCTGCTGACGCTCTCCTACTTCTGCATGAACTACGTGTTCTACCTCATGTTCAACTGGGTCTTTTATTACCTGGTCGAGGTGCGCGGCTTCGACGCGGCGGCCGCGGGTTTCTTCACCTCGGTGCAGTGGATCGCGGCGGCCGTCGGGGCAACGCTCGGCGGCTTCCTGTGCGATTTCCTGTGCCGACGCGGCGGCATGCGCCGGGGCTGTGCGCGGCCGGCTATGCTCGCGCTGCTGCTGTCCGGCACTTTCGTGTGCGTCGGCGCCCTCACCGGTAACGCCTACATCGCCGTGGGCTGCCTCGCGATGAGCTTCCTGTGCAACCAGATCACGGAGGCCGCGTTCTGGGCTGCCGGGATCAGCATCGGCGGCCGCAACGCAGGGGCAGCCTGCGGCGTGATGAACACGGGCGGCAACGCCGCCGGCATCGTGTTCGCGCTGCTGGTGCCGTTGATCGCCCAGCACCTGGGCTGGACGACCGCCATCGTCATGGGCACCTTGTTCGCGTTCACCAGCGCCGCCCTCTGGCTGTTCATCCGCGCCGACCGCCCGGTGGCCTGACGGGCTGACACCATGTGGAATTGCGGCGCAGGGTGGCCCCGGCGCTTGCTAAAGTAGCCGGCACGTCCCGCCGCTGAATCGCTATGCGCAAGCCCGAGCACATCGCCGAGAGCCACCTCTTCTACCAGGACAATACCCGCCGGCCGCGGGTCGAGCGCGCCGAGGGCGTGTGGCTGTGGGACGTGAACGGGAAGCGCTATCTCGACGCCTCGAGCGGCGCCATGGTTTCGAACATCGGTCACTCGAACCCCCGCGTGCTGGAGGCGATGAAGCGGCAGATGGACAAGGCGACCTTCGCCTACCGGCTGCACTTCGAGAACGAGCCGGCGGAGGAGCTTGCCGCGCTAACCGCCTCCCTGATGCCGGACGGCCTCGACCGCATCTTCTTCGTCTCCGGCGGCTCCGAGGCGGTCGAAAGCTGCCTGAAGCTGGCGCGGCAGTACGCCATTGCTATCGGCGAGCCGCGGCGCACCAGGACCATTTCGCTGTTCCCGTCCTACCACGGCTCGACGCTCGGCGCGACTTCGGTCACGGGCATGAACCAGTTCATAGAGCCGTTCCGCGACATGATCCGGGTGATGCCGAAGATACCGGCCGCGACCTGCTACCTGGATCGTGACTCGCTGTCCTTCGATGAACGCGGGCTGCGCTACGCCGAATACCTGCGCGACGAGATTCTCCGCCAGGGACCCCAAACGGTGCTCGCGTTCATCATGGAGCCCGTGGGCGGTGCATCGACCGGCGCGCTCGTGCCGCCCGATTCCTGGTACCGGCGCATCCAGGAAATCTGCCGCGAGTTCGGTGTGCTGTTGATCACCGACGAGGTGATGAGCGGCGCCGGCCGCACCGGTCGTTACCTCGCCGGCGAACACTGGAACCTGCAGCCGGACATCGTCGCTCTGGCCAAAGGCCTGGGCGCCGGCTACGCGCCGCTCGGCGTGATGGCGGCGCGCCGCCAGATCGTCGACGCCGTGGTCGCCAACGGCGGTTTCGCGCACGGCTACACCTACGCCGGCAACCCGCTGGCGTGTTCGGCGGGCCTCGCCGTGACGCGCGAGCTGCTCGAGCGGAACCTCATGGAGAATGCGGAACGCCAGGGCCGCAACCTGCGAGCACGTCTCAGCGGCCTGATGCAGCGCTACCCGTTCGTTGGCGACGTGCGCGGCAAGGGGCTCCTGCTCGCATTCGAGCTGGTCGGCGACCGCGAAACGATGCAGCCGCTGGATCCCGCGATGAACGCGCACCTCGCGCTGGTCGAGGAAGCGTACGGCCGCGGCCTCATTATCTATTCCCGCCGCACGCGCGGCGGCACCGTGGGCGATCACTTCATGGTGTGCCCGCCGCTGACGGTCACGGACGCGGAAATCGAGGAGCTGATGGCGATGCTCGTCGCGAGCCTCGATGCCTTCGCGGACGCGCACGACCTGCCGGTCAACGGGTAGCGCACGGTGAGCAAGGTCATCATTACCTGCGCCGTCACGGGCTCGATCCACACACCGACGATGAGCCCGCACCTGCCGGTGACGCCGGAGGAGATCGCCGAGCAGGCGATCGCGGCGGCCGAGGCGGGCGCGGCCATCCTGCACCTGCATGCGCGCAACCCGGAAACCGGGCAACCGACCGCCGACCCGGACGTGTTCATGCAGTTCCTGCCGAAAATCGCCGCCTCCTGCGACGCGGTGGTCAACATCACGACCGGCGGCAGCTCGCTCATGACCATCGAGGAGCGGCTCGCGGCACCCGACCGCGCGCAGCCGGAAATGGCATCGCTCAACATGGGCTCCATGAACTTCGGCCTGTTCCCGATGAAGAAGCGCTACACGGAATGGAAGCACGAGTGGGAGCCGAAGTTGCTGGACGCAACGAAGGAGGTGGTCTTCCGCAACACCTTCGCCGACATCGAGCAAGTGTTCCACCAGCTCGGCGACCGCTACGGCACGCGCTTCGAGTTCGAGTGCTACGACGTCGGGCACATCCAGACGCTGGCGTTCTACCTGAAGGAAGGGCTGATCAAAAAGCCGCTGTTCGTGCAGTTCGTGCTGGGCGTGCTCGGCGGGATCGACGCCGCGCCCGAGAACCTCATGCACATGAAAGCCACGGCCGACCGCCTGCTCGGTGGCGATTACCGCTTCTCCGTGCTGTGCGCGGGCCGGCTGCAGATGCAGCTTGCGACGATGGGTGCGATCCTCGGCGGTAACGTCCGGGTCGGGCTGGAGGACAGCCTGCTGATCGGGCGGCGGACGCTTGCGCACAACAATGCCGAGCAGGTGAAAAAGATCCGCCGCGTGCTGGAAGAGCTGGGTTTCGAGATCGCCACGCCGGCCGAGGCCCGCGAGATTCTCCGGCTCAAAGGTGCCGACAAGGTGAACTTTTGACGACGGCCCCGGCAGCAGCAGGACGGGTCGTGATTCGTACCGCCACGGCAGGCGACGCGGAGAACCTGCACGCGATGCTGCTCGAGCTCGCGCGCGCCACGGGTCTCCGGGAAAAGATTCGCAGCAAGCCGGAGGACTTCCGCAAGCTGGGGTTCAGGGAAAAACCCGCGTTCCAGGCACTGATCGCCGAGCAGGACGGCCGGCCCGTGGGGCTGTCGCTGTTCTTCTATAACTTCTCATCCTGGCGCGGTGAGCTGGGCGTCTACGTCCAGGACCTTTACGTCGCCGCGGAGATGCGCGGCACGGGCCTGGGGCGCAGGCTGCTCGCGGAAACGGTCAGGCTGGGCCGCACGCAGGGCGCGACGCACCTGCGCCTGTCCGTCGAGCGCGACAACGAGGGCGCGCACAGGTTTTACCGGAAGCTCGGACTGAAGCTCTCAGGCTCCGAGTTGATTTTCCAGGCCACCGGCGCGGCCTTCGAGCGCCTGGCGGAGGAGAGTGAATGAAGGTTGTTTTTTCGGATGCACAGAAAGAGCACGCACCCGAGGTGTTCATCTCGAACGGCGCGCCACAGCCGAACCCGGAGGTACCGGAGCGCGCCGACCGGCTGCTCGCGGCAGCCGTGCTGAGCGGGCTGTCGCTGGAGGAGCCGGACGATTACGGGCTCGCACCGATCGCCGCGGTGCACACGGCCGAGTACCTGCATTTCCTGCAGAACATCTACCGCCGCTGGCAGCGCATCCCGGGCGCGTCGAAGGACGTCATGCCGAACATCCACCCCGACCGGCGTGACTGCGGCTATCCCGCGTCGGCTGTGGGGCAGGTCGGTTACCACATGTACGACTGCGATTGCCCGATCTCGGAGAGCACCTGGGAAGCCGTGCGCTGGAGTGCGAACACGGCGATCCACGCGGCGAAGGACGTACTGGGCGGCGCCGGCGCCTGCTACGCGCTGTCGCGGCCGCCCGGGCATCACGCGTCGAAGGACCAGGCCGGCGGCTTCTGCTACCTCAACAACAGCGCTATTGCCGCGGAGGTGCTGCGAACGCGTTACGAGCGCGTGGCGGTGCTGGACGTCGACGTGCACCACGGTAACGGCACGCAGAGCATCTTCTGGGAGCGCCAGGACGTGCTCACCGTGTCGCTGCATGCCGATCCCGTGCGTTTCTATCCTTTCTTCTGGGGCTATGCCAACGAGCGGGGCGCCGGTCCCGGGCTCGGTTCGAATCTCAACCTGCCGCTGCCGCGCGGCACCGGCGACACGGATTACCTGAAGACGCTCGACAAGGCGCTGGTGCGCATCGAATCCTTTGCGCCGGGCGCGCTGGTGATCGCGCTGGGACTGGACGCATTCGAAGGCGATCCGTTCCAGGGGCTCACGATCACGACACAAGGCTTTGGGCGTATCGCGGAGCAAATCGCGGCGCTGCGGTTGCCGACGGTCATCGTCCAGGAAGGCGGCTACCTCTGCGAGGAGCTCGGCCACAACCTCGAATCGTTCCTGCGCGGCTTCACCGCCCGTCACAACGTTGGCTGAGCTCCGAAGGTTCCGTAGCGCACCATGACGGAACTGCACGTTCTCGACCTGCTGGCGATCGCCCTCTATTTCGCGATCCTGCTGTGGATCGGCGTGCGGGTCGCGCGCGCGGAATCGGCGGACGAGGGCAGTGAGTCGTTCCTGGCCGCCGACCGCAACATGAACCTCTTGCAGACGACCGCGACCACCGCGGCCACGGATCTCGGCGGCGGCTTCAGTATCGCGATGGGCGGGCTCGGCTTCACGCTCGGCATCTCGGGCTCGTGGCTGATCGCGATCTCGGGCCTCAGCGTCATCATGGTGTCGTTCCTGATGGTGCCGAAGGTGAAGCGCTGGGCCGACCGTATGAAAGGCCTGACGACCGGCGACCTGTTCGAAGCCCGGTTCGACCGGCGCACGGGCCTGCTCGCGGCGCTCGTGGTCGGGCTCGCCTGGTTTACCTTCGTCGGCGGGCAGATCATCGCCGGTGGCAAGCTGATGCAGGCGACGCTGTCCCTGGACCTGACGCTTGCCATCGTGCTGACGGGCGCGATCGTGCTGGCGTATACCGCGATGGGCGGCCTGAAGGCGGTGATCTTTACCGACGTGTTCCAGTTCGTGGTGCTGTTCGTGGGCGTGCTGTTCATCGCGGTGCCGCTCGGGCTCATCGAAGTGGGCGGCTGGAGCGGTATCCGGGAGTATTTCACGGCGATGCCGGAAAAGGCCTCGATGGTGGACTGGGGCGCCGTCGGCTGGAAGACGGTGCTCGGCTGGTTCTTCGCGATCTTTCCCGTGTGGTTCATCTCGATCGCGGCGATGCAACGGATCGTCGCCGCCCGCGACGAGCGCACCGCGCGGAACTCCTTCCTGCTCACCGGAGTGCCGATCGAGTGGCCGCTGTTCGCCGTCGGCAGCACGCTGATCGGCATGATCGCGCACATGCTGATGCCGGACCTGGGCGATGCCGAGCTCGCGACACCCCTCGTGATCATGGAGCTGCTGCCGCCGGGGCTCGCCGGGATCGTCATCGCCGCCTACATCGCGGCGGTGATGTCGACCGCGGATTCCGCGCTGATCGGGCCCGTCGCGATCTTCACGAACGACATCTACAAGAAGCGCCTGCGGCCGGATGCGTCCAATCGCTCGATGGTACGGGTCGCCCGCGTCGCGACCATCGTGATGGGCGTGCTCGCCATCGGCATCGCGTGGCTGGTGCCGAACGTGCTGGAGCTGATCCTCTACGCCTACACCTTCGGCGCGGCGGGGCTGTTCTTCCCGATGCTGGGGCTGCTGTTCTGGCGGCGCACCACCGCGACGGGCGCGTTCTGGAGCATGGTGCTGGGCGGCGGCGCCGCCGTCGCCTGGGCCGCGGCGGGCGAGCCGCACGGGTTCGCATCCTCGTACGCAGGCTGGATCGTCGGCCTGCCGGTGCTCGTCATCGTCTCGCTTCTCACCGCGCACAGCCCCGAGGAGAACATCGAGATGTTCCACGGCAACGCGCAATGAACGAGCCACTGCCCACGTACCCCGACGTCGGCCGCATGCTGCGCGAGCGCCGGCCGGCGGAGCCGGTTTACTGCATCTACCCGCAGGTGTACCTCGACACGGCGCGGGAGTTCGTCGCAGGCTTTCCCGGCCGCGTGCTGTATGCCGTCAAGGCCAACGACCATCCGGAGGTGGTGCGGCTGCTGCATGCCGGGGGCGTGCGGCACTTCGACTGCGCGTCGCTCCCCGAGATCGAGCTGGTGCATCGGCAGTGCCCCGGCGCCACCCCGTATTTCATGATCCCGGCGCGGCTGCGCGGCGCCGCGGGTGCTGCACAGGACCGGTTTGGCGTACGTCACTTCATGATCGATCACGTAAACGGCCTGCAACCGCTTGCCGACGAGATCGACATGCCGCGCTCGGTCGTGTTCGCGCGCATGGCAACGCAGCACGCCTCGGCCATGCAGGAGCTGTCATCGAAGTTCGGCGCACCGCCGGAGCAGGTGCCGGGCTTGCTCGAAGCCATTGCCAGCCATGGCGCGGAGCCGGCACTCGCGTTCAACGTCGGCACCGGCGTGACGAGCCCCGATGCGTATTCATATGCCATCGAGCTGGCCGCGGAGGTGCTGGACAAGGCGGCGATGCAGGTGCGCCTCGTCGACATCGGCGGGGGTTACGCGCGCTCCTATCCCGGGTTCCAGGTGCCGCCGATTGCGGAGTATTTCACGGCAATAAAGGACGCGGCGCGGAAGCTACCGCTGCCGGAAGGAGGTGAGATCCTGGGAGAACCCGGCCGCGCGCTCGCCGCGCCGGGGCTGTCCGCCGTGGTCGAGGTGCTGTTGCGCAAGGAGGACCGGCTCTATTTGAACGACGGCATGTACGGCATCTTCTGGGAGCTGCGCTTCCGCGGGCACGAGCGCTACCCGGTGCGCGCGTTCCGCAACGGCAGGGAACACGACGGTCCGCTGCAGTCCTTCCGCCTGTTCGGCCCGACCTGTGATGCCACCGACGTGCTGCCGGGTGCGGTCGAGCTGCCCGATGACATCGGTCCCGGCGACCACCTGGAATTCAGCGAGATCGGCGCCTACAGCCTCGCGGGCCGCACGCGTTTCAACGGTCATTACAGCGACGCTATCGTGCAGATCGAAGAGTAGGCACAGGGCGTCTTCCCGTACAGGTAATCGCAGAAAGCGCAGCCCTCGAGCGG
>CBFGSB010000049.1:0-18406 GCA_965651325.1 uncultured Chromatiales bacterium
ACGATTCCGTGTTCGCGATGGGATCGACGCGTGCGAAGATCATGGTGCGTTCGCCCGGCGCGAGCACCAGGTCCCACTCGGCGGAGGACTCATCGAGCCGGTCCGGCGTGGGATCGAGCGCTATCACCGTCGCCTGCTCGAGCCCGTCGGTCGCGGTGTAGTCGTACTCCACGCTGCGGCGGCCGATCACGCGCGCGCTGATCTTGCCGCGGGCGCCCGTGCGATGACCGCGGACGGCGAAGAGGTCTACGAAGTCCGCGCCGAACTCGAGCCGCAAGGTGTTCCGCTGCGTCTCCTGCCCGTAGTTGCTGATCGCCACGCGTTGGTTGCAGCCGTTGTCCCACAGGAAAATCGTACGCACGATGTGCATGGTGTCGCGCGGCTGCAGCAGCCGCTCACCGGCGTAGATGTCCGGATTGGTGAGGTCGACGATCAAAGCCGCATTGTCGTCGCGCAGCGTCGAGCTGAGGAACAGGGGCTGGTGGCCGTTGAATTGCAACCGCCATTCCGACAGCACGCGGGTGTCGCGGTGGTACAGGCCGTCGGCCCGATGCCGGCCGGACAGGATGTCGCCGTGCTCGTCGAACAGGGCAAAGCTCTGGCCGTGCTTGAGGGAGTATTGCCAGGGCTCCGCCTGCGCGGGGATGTAATGGGTGCCCGTATCCTCGGCGCGCTTGTCCCGTTGCTCGTCGTCCGAGCGCCCGGCGTACGCGTGGCTGCCTTTGCCGATCATGCCGCGGTGTGAACCGATGGAACGTGGCGGTCGGCGAGGCGCTCGTACAAGGCCTTGTAGTCCGATGCCATTCGCTCCACGCTGAAGCGGTGCTCGAAGCAGTCGCGCACCAGGCGCCGGTTGAACGTCGCGACCTCGTCGACGGCCGCGACCGCTTCGTAGATGCTCTCGACGATGCGGCCACTGACGCCGTCGGCAATGATCTCGGGCACCGAGCCACAGTGCCACGCGATCACCGGCGTACCGCAGGACATGGCCTCGATCATCGTGAGGCCGAAGGGTTCCGGCCAGTCGATCGGGAACAGGAGGGCGAGCGCGCCGCCCAGCAGTTCCGTTTTCTCGCGGTCGTTGACCTCGCCGATATAGCGCACGTTCGGGTTGTTCAGCAGCGGCTTTATGTCGGTTTCGAAGTAGTCGCGATCGGCCCTGTCGACCTTGGCGGCGATGACGAGCTCGCGATCCGCGCGCGTTGCGATGTCGATCGCGCGGTCGACGCGCTTTTCCGGGGAGATGCGGCCGACGAATGCGAGGTAGTCGCCGCCATCCGGGGAAAAGGGCAGCAGGTCGCGCGGCAGGCCGTGATAGACGGTGCCGACCCAGTTGGCATGGGCAACCGGCGCACGCTGGCTGTCGGAAATCGAAACCAGCGGCATGTCCTCGTATTCCGCGAACAAGGGCTCCAGGTCCCAAAGGTCCTGCCGGCCGTGCAGCGTGGTCACGTGCGGCAGCCTCATCTCGCGCATGAGCGGGAAGTGCAGGTAGTCGATATGAAAGTGCACGAGGTCGAAGTCGTGCCGGCGGCGACGCACTTCCTCGAGCATTCGCATGTAGTGCGGCAGCGGCGTTTCGCAGCGGGGCTCGAGCCGCAGGGCGGAGTCGGTGCAGGCCACGAGGTTGGCGCGCGTGATCGAATCACCGGTCGCGAACAACGTGACGTCGTCGCCTTGCCGCACGAGCTCCTCGGTGAGATAGGACACCACGCGTTCAGTGCCGCCGTACAGCCGCGGCGGCACGGATTCGATCAACGGCGCAATCTGCGCAATACGCATACCATGGATCTCCCTTCCAGGCGAAAAAGAAAAAAGCTTTAGGAGGACCGGCGATGTGGACGGGTGCCGGGGCGATAGCTGCACTTCGAGGGCGACCGGGCGGTCGCCTGGCAGGCCTATGCTCGTGACGGTCCCGAAATCGATTATGGCACGCTGCGGCGGAACATGGCTACGGCCGCGATTTCACCCCCGAAAAGCTCGATTAAGCACCTTTTTGCACGCATTTTGCGGCTGCATTTCGAGCGGCGACTTGGGGTTACGTTGGTCCGACCCCGCTACGGGGCGGACTTCGATGGGGCCGAGGTGGAGGGAGGGCGAGCGCGCCGCGATCTGGATGGCTTCGTTCAGGTCGGCGGCTTCGAGGAGGAAGATGCCGCCGAGTTGTTCCCCGGTGTCGGTGCAGGGGCCGTGCGTGACGGACAACGAGCCGCAGCGGCGGCGGAGCGCGACGCCGTCGTGCGCGCTTTGCAGCGGCTCGGCGACGAGCAGGTGGCCGCTTTCGCGGAGTGCGTCGACGTAGTCGAGCGTTCCGCGCTGCAAGGCGCTCCATTCCTCGCGCGTCAACGCGTGCAGGACCGCTTCTTCTTCCCAGGCGAGGCAGAGGTATTTCATGGTGGCTCCCTTGTGGCGTTGTCGCGCTTCTATCCCGGCTCCGCCGGCTGCGGCGGAGCTGTGGCCTTGTAAACCAGTCGTTCCGGCCCCGCACGAATCGACACCGCCAGGGTCGCGCGGAGGCTGAAATTTGTGCCACCGGTTTGTAAGAGATTCAGCGATTCCACCGTTGCCATGCGGCGTTGGGCCGACAGTCCGTGGCATGGAACTTGCAGCCTGATCCCATCATGCTCACGGAGTGGAACCATGGCTCAGAAGCACACCACCAAGCGCACCGACGATCACGACACGATCCGCAAATGGGCCGAGGAGCGGAACGCGCGGCCGAGCCGCGTGCGGGATACCGGCGGCGAGGGCGATCCCGGCCTCCTGCGGCTCGACTTCCCGGGCTACAGCGGCGAGGGTGAGCTCGAAGCGATTTCCTGGGACGAGTTCTTCCGGAAGTTCGACGAAAGCGGCCTGGACTTCATCTACCAGGAGCGCACCGAGAACGGCGAGCTGAGCAACTTCAACAAGCTCGTGAGCCGCTGAGCCCGATGCAATACGACCCGGAGACTCCCCCCGATCCGCGTGCCTGGCTCGCGCTCGGGGAGCAGGAGCGCACGCGGCTCATCAGGGAATACTACGAGCGTGCAGGCGGTTACGGCGGCTCGCTCGACGTGCACGCCAGGGTGCACGAGGTCATCGAGACGCAACTCGCCGAACAGGTCACGCCCGTGAAAGCGGCGTTCGTGCGCCTGCGGGACAACGGGCTCAGCCGGCAGGAAGCGCTGCGCGCGATCGGCTCGGTGCTGGCGACGCGCATCCTGCGGATCGAGGACCCGGAGGACCTTACCTCGGCGGCGAACCGGGATTATTTCTCCGCCCTCGAAGCGCTGACGGCGGACCGCTGGCACGAAGTCCGCGAGCGGCAGCGGCAGGAACACCGGACTCCCTGAACGCCGCGCACTGCTGCGCTGCCGGGGCGTTGGCCGTCGTCTCTAAACGCTGGCCCTGGTCACGTCGTCGAACACCCGCAGGAAGTTCCTCCCCAGCACGGCCGCCACGTCCTGCTCGCTCATCCCGCGGTAAAGCAGCGCCGCCGCCAGCACGGGAAAGTCCGCGTACTCCGTCAGCACCGGCTTGTAGTTCCCGTCCATGTCGGAGCCGATCGCGACGTGCCTGGCCCCCACCGCGTTGACGAGCGCGAGCACCTGCTCGACGAAATCGGCGAGCGAGTCGCTGCCGATGCCGGCCGGCCACGCCCCGATGATGCCGCCTGCTTCCGTGACCGCGCGCGCATGCTCCAGCGACACGAAGCGTGCGGATTTGACGGGCCAGGTATCGAGATTGCTGTGCGACAGCATGACGGGCGCCCGCGACTCGGCGAGCGCGTCGCGCGCCGTCGCAAAGCTCGCGTGCGCGACGTCGATGATCATCCCGAGCCGGTTCATTTCCTGAACGACCTGCTGTCCGAACGCCGTCAACCCGCCGTGCACCGGTGTCCCTGTCTGCGTATCCCCCAACCGGTTCGTGTTGTAGTGCACGAGCGTGATGGAGCGCAGCCCCGCGGCGTGCGCCTCCGCGATGCGCCGGACGTCGTCTTCCGCGAAATCGGCACCTTCGCTTGCGAGGATGGCCGCCGGTCGCCCTTCCTTGTGCGCGGCGCGCACATCGTCCGGCACGAGTGCCGGCACGATGCGCCCGCCGCCGAGAACCACCTCCAGGCGCGCGAGCTGGCGGCGGAAATCCGCGTAGGCCTCGCCCGGCTCGAACTCCCGCACGACCTGCAGCCCGCCGTCGGTGAGCCCGAGCACGGCAAGATCGGCAACTATGGAGAACACGCTTGCCGCGACACCGGCTTCGCGCATGCCCGCGATGCGTTCGTCTTCGAAGCTGTCCGGCATCAGGCGCACGAGCAGGCTGTCGGGTTTCGCGCCCGCGAGAAACGAGCGCCCCGGGTGCCCGTGCACGTCGACGGCTGGCGATTCGCGCAGCAGCGCGATCCCGCGCTCGAGAAACGTTTCGGGTATGTCCATGCCGAGAGGCGGCTTGCGCGTACGCGACCACAGGAGCCCGCCGCCGGCGGCCACCGCTGCCGCGATGCCGCCGGCGAGCACGGCCCGGCGGCTAATCCTCTGCACGCTTGCCGCCGCGGAATTGCACGTCGCAGATCTCGCCGAGATAAGCGATGTGCGCCTCGAGCGCCCGGCGCGCGGCGTCGGGATCGCGCGCCGCGAGCGCTGCGACGATGCGCCGGTGATTCACGAGCAACTGGCTGAGCGAGCTCTTTTCGGTCATGCGGTAGCGGGTGGCCGTGCTCAGGATGTCGAGGCTCGTCACCGCACGGTTCAGGATCGGGTTGTCCACCGCCTCCACGATCGTCGCGCGGAACTCCTCCGCCAGCTTGTTGATACGGGTGCCGGCGGCCTGCTCGTCGTCGCCGGAGTCGACCAGCGCCTGGAACGCTTCGAGGTTCCGTTCGAGCTTCGCGAGGGAACGCTCGTCGATCACCCGCGCCACGAAGGCGAGCACCGCGCCCTCGATTATGGCGCGCGCCTCCAGCACCGTGCCGAGATCGTGCCGCTCGAGGCTCAGGAAGGAATGCAGCGGGCCGAGCAGCGTGTCCGGCTGCAGCTCGGAGACGAACACGCCGCCGCCGTGCCGGATGTCGAGGACGCCTAAGAGCTGCAACGCGCGCAAGGCCTCGCGCAGGGTAGGGCGCCCGACCCCCAGTTGCTCGGCGAGCGCGCGCTCGGCCGGCAGCCGGTCGCCCGGCTGTAAATCCCCGCGCCGCACGAGCGCGGCGAGCTGCCGCACGATCTGCTCCGGCAGTGCCTCGCGCTTGGCGATCGGTTGGATATCGAGAGTTTTGTCGGGCATTTCCCGGGCCGCGCTGTCTCCCGCCGTCGGCGATTGACTCCTCCCCAAACTGGTCATACCATTTTGCCATTCTAGCCGTGCTTTGGGAGCGAGGGCAATGACAGACGGATACAGGTACGCCAGGAACAATCATCGGCCGAAACGGGGAGTGCGCCGCTCGGCCGTGCGCGCGGCGGGGGCCGCCGCCGCACTGGTCGCGCTCGCCGCGCCGCTGCAGGCGCCGGCCCAGGACGCCACCATCGAGGAGATCGTCGTCACCGCGCAGAAGCGCACCGAGCGCCTCGTCGACGTGCCGGTCTCCATCTCGGTGTTCAGCGACGACGCGATCGACCAGACGGGCGTGCGCGAGCTGAAGGACATCGCGGACTACATCCCGAACCTCGGGATCTCGGAGGGCAACGACTTCCGCTCCACCGTCACCATCCGCGGCGTCGGCGCCTCGAGCCGCAACATCGGCTTCGACTCCCGGGTCGGCGTGTACGTCGACGGGGTGTACGTCGGCCAGTCGCCGGCCATCAACCAGGAGCTCCTGAACCTCGAGCGCGTCGAGGTGCTGCGCGGTCCCCAGGGCGCCCTGTTCGGCAAGAACACCGTGGCGGGCGCCATCAACCTGGTCACGAAAAAGCCCGGTGACGAGTTTTCGGCGCGCATCGGTGCCGACATCGGCAACTTCAATTACAGCGAGCTGAAGGCCCTCGTGAACGTGCCGTTCAGCGACACCGTGAGTGGGTCCTTCTCCGTCGCCAAGACCGATCGCGACGGCTACGTCCCAAACATCATCACCGGCAACGACCTGAACGAACGCGACGTGCTGGCCTACCGTGCCCAGCTCCGCTTCGAAGCGAGCGACAAGCTCGAAATCAATGCGTCGTTCGACGGCCTGAACAGCGAGGGCCTCATTCTCGTCGGCGACCCGATCACCGACATGCTGGCCATGCAGCCGGTGCAGGTGGCGCCGGAGATGGGCGTGGTGGCCTTCAACTTCGATCCTTCCGACAAGCGGGACATTTACGGCGGGGCGCTGGACTTCACCTACGACCTCGACAACGGGCACGTGCTGAAGAGCATCACCGGCTATCGGACGACAGATGCGGTCTACAGCAACGCCACCGACTATTCGCCGGTCGACATCGTGTCGATCGAATACTCGGACGACTACGACGTGCTGTCGCAGGAGTTCCAGTTGATCTCACCGGACGACGGTGCGTTCTCCTACGTCGTCGGTCTCTATTACTACCAGCAGGATGCGAACACCAACCGGGACGTCGTGCTGGGGCAGGATTTCATCGAATACTTCGTCGGCCCGCTGTACGGGTCGGGGGCACTCTCGGTCCCGCCACCGAATGGCCCGGGCCTGCCGCCGCCTCCGTTCTTCACGAACGAACAGGTCGCCGCGCTCATCGGCTTCGGTCCGCCGGGGTCCAAGGTCTTCAACCGGGGTGAGGTCGATACCCGCAGCTACGCGGCCTACTTCAACGGCACCTACGACCTGACCGACCGGCTGACGCTCGGCTTCGGCGCGCGCTATTCGACGGAAGACAAGGATGTCAACTGGCTGCTCGACGGCCGCTTGTCCGGCATCTTCTTCATCGGTTCCACGGGTGCGGATCCGGACAACCCGTCCCCGCTGATCAACGACCGCACCGACGACTTCTTCGCGCCGGCGGTCAGCCTGACCTACGCGCTCACCGACGACACCAACGTTTACGGGCGCTACGCGGCCGGCTACAAGAGCGGCGGCTTCAACCTCGACTACATCAACGCCGACGAGCTGGCCGCCAACCAGGGGCTCGAGTTCGACAAGGAGACGGTGGACAGCTTCGAGATCGGCCTGAAAGGCACGTACTTCGATGGCCGGCTGCAGTTGAACCTCGCCGCCTTCATGGCCAACTACGACGACTACCAGGTGAACCAGTTCGTCGACCTCGGCAGCGGCCGGACCTCGATCCGCATCAACAACGCCGCCAAGGTGGAAACGACCGGCGTCGAAGCGGAAGCCAACTGGAGGGTGACCAACGACTTCACCGTACGTGCATCGCTGGGCCTGCTCGACGCGACCTTCGACAGCTTCCCCGGGGGCGGCACGGAAGGTGCGGACGCTTCGGGTAACGACCTGCCGAACGCGCCGGACACCACGGCCTCGCTCGGCGGCATCTTCTATCACGACCTGCCGTCGCTGGGCTCGACGCTGCTGCTGCGTGCCGACGTCAACTACGCGAGCGAGTTCTTCTCGGGCGCGAACAACGACACGGAGATCCCGTACAACAGCGCGTTCCCCGGCATGATCCCGTACGGCCAGCTTCCGGAACGCACCGAAGTCAACGCGCGCATCGGGCTGATCTCGGACAACGAGACCTGGGAGGTGTCCCTCTGGGGCCGTAACCTGACCGACGAAACCGATCCGCAGGACGAGTTGCGGGACTTCTTCGGCACGGTCGCGAAGCTCCCCGGCATGCCGCGCACCTACGGCGTGGAATTCGGCTGGAACTTCCGGTGAGGCGCATGAGCCCGGCCGCCGCGGTCCTTGCCGCGGCGGCACTCGCCGGCTGCGGCGCCGCCACCCAGCCGGCGCCCGAGGTCACGATCCAGCGCACGACGCACGGCATTGCCCACATCGAGGCGCCGGACTACGAGTCGCTGGCGTACGGCGTGGCCTACGCGCATGCCGCGGACAACCTTTGCCAGACGGCGAACCAGCTCGTCACCATCCGCGGCGAACGTTCGCGCTTCTTCGGTGCCGACGGGGCCGGGCTTTTGGGTTTGCGGGTGCTTCCGAATCCGCAGATCGACATTTTCATCCGCGCGCACATGGACGATGCGGCGCTCGCCGGCGCGCAGGAGAAGCTCAGCGCGGAAGCGCAGGCGCTGGCGCGCGGCTACGTCGCGGGCTACAACCGCTATCTCGACGAGCACGCGGCGGACCTGCCCGCAAGCTGCGCCGGCGCGCCCTGGGTGCGGCCGATGACCCCCGAGGATTACCTGCGGCTGCAGGAGCTGACGATGGTGCAGCTCGGCGTGGCACTGTTCGCGGACGCCATGGCGGCGGCCAGCCCGCCGGCGGCGAACGAGAAAGCGGCAGCCCTCCCGACGCCGCAACAGGCCGTGCAGGCGCTCGCTCCCTTGCGGCTCGACGATCCCGTGCTCGGCTCCAACGGCTGGGCGTTCGGTTCCGAGGTCACGGCGAACGGCCGCGGCGTCATGCTCGGCAACCCGCATTTTCCCTGGGACGGCGTGAACCGCTTCTGGGAAATGCACCTGACGATCCCGGGGCAGCTCGACGTGATGGGCGCCGCCATCGGCCACAGCCCGGTGGTGCAGATCGGCTTCAACAAGGACGTTGCCTGGACGCATACCGTGTCGACCGGCCAGCGCTTCACGTTGCACGAGCTGCACCTCGTGGAAGGAGAGCCCACCCGTTATCTCGTCGACGGCGAAAGCGTCGCGATGACGCCGGAAGAGGTCACGTTCGAGGTGCAAACGGAAGACGGCAACATCGTCGAGAAAACGCACACCGTCTGGAACACGCGGTTCGGGCCGGTGATCGAATACGCCGATGCGGGGCTCTCGTGGACCGACACGCACGCGTACGCGCTGCGGGATGCGAATACGCTGAATCTCCGGGCCATGGAAATCTGGATCGGCTTCAACCGGGCGGGGAGCGTCGACGACATGGTCGCGACCTTGGGCGAGCTCGGGGTGCCGTGGGTCAACACGATCGCCGCCGACCGGCAGGGCCGGGCGCTGTACGCGGACGTGAGCGTCGTGCCCGACGTCGACGCGGAGCAATTGCGCCGCTGCGCGCCGTCGGAGCGCGCCGCCGCGTTGTTCAAGGCGGCATCGCTGGTCGTGCTCGACGGCTCGCGCTCCGAGTGCGGCTGGCACCAGGACCCGGAATCGCCGGTGCCGGGGCTCACGCCGATGGAACGCATGCCGGTCGCGGTGCGCAGCGACTTCGTGCAGAACAGCAACGACAGCTTCTGGATGAGCAATCCCGAGATCGACTGGCCGGCCTTCTCGCCGCTCATCGGCGGCGTGGACGAGGCACAGAGCCTGCGCACGCGCGCGGGCCTCTACGCCATCCGCACGCGCATCGCCGGCGAAGACGGCATCGCGGAGCACGGCAAGATCGGCCTCGACGAGGTCCAGGCGATGCTGTTTGCCAACCGGAACCACGCCGCTTACCTGGTTCTCGACGACCTGCTGGAAGTGTGTGAATCCGGGGACACGAAAGACGCCTGCACCGTCCTCGAGCAATGGGATCGCAGCAACAATCTCGACAGCCGCGGCGAGCACGTCTTCCGGGAATGGTGGCGCACCGCGCGTACCATCGAGAACCTTTGGGCCGTGCCGTTCGACCCGGAACAGCCCGCCACGACCCCGTCCGGCCTGGACATCGACGAACCGGCGGTGCGCGCCGCGGCTCTCGAGGCGCTTGCCGGCGCGGTGGCGACCGTGCAGTCCTCGGGCTATGCGCTCGATGCGCCGCTCGGCGAGCTGCAATACCGTGAAACGGCCGACGGCGTCGTGGGCCTGCACGGCGGTCCGGAGTTCGAAGGATTGCTGAACAAGCTGGAGACGGAAGCGGGCGCTCTCGGCGACGCCGGCTACCCGGTGCAGTGGGGCAGCAGCTACATCCAGACCGTCACCTTCGACGAGCGGGGACCCGTCGCGGAAGCGATCATGGTGTACGGCCAGTCGTCGGAGCCGGGCTCGCCGTATGCTTTCGACCAGATCGGGATGTACGCGGGGAAGGAGTGGATGCCGCTGCCGTTCCACCCGGAGGAGATCGCCGAGGCGCGGATCGGGGAGGTGCTGAGCCTCTCGATCGAGTAACGGGCGCGTGGCCCACCCCGGAGCGGCGCCTATCGCTCGACCTGTGCCTGCAGCCGGGTAAACACGCCGCTGTCGCGCAGCCGCGCAAGCTGCGGGTCCACGTTCAGGAACACCAGGGAGTGCGAGCGCTGCTCGACCGCCCGCTGCAGCCATTCCGCCGCGCGTTCGGTCTGCTCCAGCGCGAGATAGGCTTTCGCGATCTCGTACGACGGCACGTACTCGCCGGACCCGAGCAGCGCCTCCAGCAGCCGCTCCGCTTCGGCACGATTCCCGCTCAGCGCGTGCACGCGCGCCAACGACGCAATGCTGATCCCGCTGCCCTCGGAGCGCGCCACCGCTTCCTCGAGCATCGCAATCGCCTCGTCGTACCGGCCGAGCTCCTCCAGCGACCAGCCGCTCCACAGGTAGGCGAGCTCGAAATCCTCGTCGAGTGCGAGTGTCAGCCGGAACTGCGCCAGTGCTTCGTCGTGGCGGCCGGCAAAATAGCGCACCCAGCCCAATGCGGCGCTCGCGATCAGCGACAGCGGGTCGAGCTGCTGCGCGCGCCGCATTTCCCGTTCGGCCTCGTCGAAGCGGCCAGCGGCGACCAGCAGGTTTGCGTACCACTGGTGCGCCTTGGAATAGCCGGGCCGCAGCGCGATCGCCTGCCGGAAGTGGGCTTCCGCCGTCTCGATATCCCAGTCGTAATAGAGTGCCGCATACCCGAGCGTCGCCTGCGCGGACGCGTTCTCGGGATCGATCTCGAGCGTGCGCCGCGCCAACTCCTGGGCGCGCGGCCAGGCGTTTGCCGGCGCGACGAAATCGTAGAAGCCGAGCACGGCATAGGCGTCGGCAAGACCGACCAGCGCCGGGGCATAGTCGGGGGCACGCTGTACGGCCTCATCGAAAAAATCCAGCGCGGCGCGCAGGCCGCTTTCGGTGCGCTTGTGCCAGTAATAGCGGCCCTTCAGGTACAGGTCGTAGGCGACCGGATCCGTACCGGGAACCATCAGCGCCTGCGCCTCCGCCGGGCCCAGCAGGCGGCCGGTGAGCGTGTTCGCGACGGACAGCGCAATGTCCTCCTGCACGGCAAACACGTCGCCGATACGGCGGTCGTAACTCTGTGACCAAAGCTGGTAGCCGTTGCTGGCGTCCACGAGGTGCACGCTGATGCGCAGCCGCTCGCCGTTGCGGCGCACGCTCCCTTCGACCAGCGCGTCGGCGCCGAGGATGCGCCCGATCTCGCGCGCGTCCAGCCCCTCGCCCTTCACGGCGAACGCCGAGGTCCGCGAGACCACGCGGAGGTTCTCAGACCGGGCCAGGCGCCCGATCAGCTCTTCGGACAGCCCGTCGCTGAAGTACTCATCAGCCGGGTCGCGGCTTTCGTTGATAAAAGGGAGTACGGCCAGGGTCGCAATCCGAGTCCCCGCGGCGGCTCCGGTCGTGCCGGAGCGGCTGGACAGGCCGATCACGAGGGCGGCTAACACGATCGCGGCCAGCAGGGCGCTGACGGCCACGCTCACGATCGCGCGCCGGCTCCAGAAGCGCCGGCGTGCCGACTGCGCGGGCGGCGGGTCGGCGGGCACCGCTGCGGAGGGGGCCGGTGCGTCGCCAGCGCTTGTGACCGGCGCGACAAAGCGGTAGCCGCGCTTCGGCACCGTCTCGATGTAGCGGGGGTGGTGAGCGGAATCGTTCAGCGCGAGACGGAGCTTGGCAATGGCCGTGTTCAGGTTGTCATCGAGGACGCCGGAGCTGTCGTTCGGCCAGAGGTGCGCGTAGAAGGTCTCGCGCGAGACCAGCTCGTCCGGGCGCTCGAGCAGCATCTCCAGCGCGCGCAGCGGCATCTCCTGCAGGTGGACGCGCCGGCCCCGCCGGCGCAACTCCGGGACAGCCGGGTCGAGTTCGAACACACCGAAGCGCAGCAGGGTCACCGAGGCTCCCGTTTTTCCGCAGCTCGTGCGCCGAGTCTAGCATGCGGGCTGCCGCCGGGCAGGTCAGGACGGCCCGCACTTCGTTGATTCCAAAGTCGAAAAAAGATCAGGGGAAGTTCAGGCCGGGTTCATTGTGGCCTCGTTCCGCGGCTGGTCTGCTCTCGCCCACGTGCACTCGCACGCCATGACCACGCCCGTTGCGGGCTTACGGAGGTACTCAACATGAACGTCAGGATATTGGTCACCCTGCTGCTGCTCGCCGGCCTCGCCGCCCCCGCCGCGGCTCCCGCCGACGACACGGAGCTCCACCAATACGTGATCGAACGCACCATCCCCGGTGCGTCGGAGCTGTCCGAGGACGAGATCAGGGCCATCTCGCGGAAGTCCAACGAGGTGCTGGAAGCTCTCGGGCCGGACATCCAGTGGGTGCAGAGCTACGTCGCGGAAGACAAGTTCTACTGCGTATACCGCGCGCCGAGCAAGGAGCTCATAGCGAAGCACGCCGAGATGGGCGGGTTCCCGGCCGACGAGATCTCCCGGGTGAGCAGGGTGATCGACCCGTCGGCGTTCGAGTGAGGTGCCCGCGATGACGACCGACGATAGCGACGCGGACAACGGGAACTCGAAGTTCGTGATCGAGCGCGATATCCCGGGCGCGGGAAACCTGTCGGCAGAAGAGCTTGCCGCGATTTCCCGCAAGTCCTGCACGGTGCTGGACGAGTTGGGGCCATCGATCAAGTGGATTCACAGCTACGTCACCGGCGACCGGGTCTACTGCATCTACTCGGCGCCGGACGAAGCCCTCATCCGGCGGCATGCCGAGCTGGGCGGCTTCCCGGCGAATCGCATTTCGCGGATCGCTTCGATCATCGATCCGTCGACCGCATCCGGGTGACAACCGCCGCGCCGTTTTCCGGGAACGCGGCGCGAACAACTTCTGGAGAAACGAAATGAAAAAACTTCCTGTCATCACCCTGGCGGCCGCGCTGGTTGCCGCCTGGAGCACCACCGTCCTTGCGGACCCGCACTGGCGCGGCGAAGGCGAGCACCGCTGGCACGGCAACGACGACGGCGGACTCGCGGAGACCGTCCGGGATTCGACGCGCGGCTTCCGCGACGTCTCGCTGGCCGTCGCGGCAGGTTACGGCCAGTTCCTCGGCTGCGTCAGCGGCCCCGACATCGGGGCCATGGGCGTGCACTTCGCGAACGGCACGCTGGTCGGTGACGACGCCGTGGTCGCGCAGCAACCGGAGGTGCTCGTGTACGAGCCGCGGGCGAACGGCGAGCTGCGCCTGGTCGCCGTGGAGTACCTCGTGCTCGCGGAAGCGTGGAACGCCAGCAACGCATCGCCGCCGGTGCTCGCGGGACAGACCTTCCACTTCACGAACAGCCCGAACCGCTATGGCCTGCCGCCCTTTTATGCGCTGCACGTCTGGGCCTGGAAGCACAACCCGCTCGGTACGTTTTCCAACTGGAACCCGAAAGTCGCGTGCGACGAATTCACGCCGGATGCATCGTAGGTGAAGGCGGGACTCGTGGGGCGGGGCCCTTGCTGGCCTGCCCCGCGGGCCGCCCGCGGACGGCCGCCACCGTCTCCGCTCGGGCAACTTCCCCGCTCGCGACTCGTACTCAGGCCGAAGCCGCCTGGGCTTCCGTTTTCCGCTCTTCCTGCTGCAGGCGCCACATCTGCGCATAGTAGCCGTCGGCGGCCAGCAGCTCCGCGTGCCGGCCGCGCTCCACGATGCGGCCTGCGTCCATCACCAGGATCTGGTCCGCGTTCATGACCGTCGAGAGCCGGTGCGCGATGATCAGCGTGGTGCGCCCGACCTGGATCCTGTCGAGCTCCGCCTGTATGGATTTTTCCGAGTGTGAGTCGAGCGCGGAGGTCGCCTCGTCGAAGATCAGGATCGCCGGGTTCTTCAGGATCGCGCGCGCGATGGCCACGCGCTGTTTCTCGCCGCCCGAGAGCTTCAGGCCGCGTTCGCCGACCTCGGTTTCGTAACCGTCCGGCATGGCCATGATGAAGTCGTGGATGTGCGCGGCACGGGCGGCGCGCTCGACTTCCTCGCGGGTGGCCTCGGTGCGGCCGTAGCGGATGTTGTAGAAGATCGTGTCGTTGAAGAGCACGGTGTCCTGCGGCACGATCGCGATGGCGCTGCGCAGGCTGGACTGTGTGTAGTTACGGATGTCGCGGCCGTCGATGGTGATGCGGCCCGCGCCCACGTCGTAGAAGCGGAACAGGAGCCGGGTCAGGGTCGACTTGCCGGAGCCGGAATGCCCGACCACGGCGACGGTGCCGCCGGCGGGGATCTCGAAGCTCACGCCGTGCAGGATCTGCCGCCGCTCGTCGTAGCCGAACTGCACGTTCTCGAAGCGCACCGTCGGGCGGGTCACCGTGAGTTCTTGCGCGTCGCTCGCGTCCTGCACGTCCTGCCGTTGGTCCAGCAGCCCGAACAGCCGCTCCATGTTGGTCAGGGCCTGCTTCACCTCGCGGTACACCATGCCGAGCAGGAACAAGGGTGCCGAGAGCTGCAGCAGGTAGGCATTGACCAGCACGAGGTCGCCGATCGTCAGCGTGCCGGCGGTGACCCCGGCGGCCGCGCGCCACATCATCGCCGTGACGCCGAGCGAGATGAACACGGTCTGGCCGAGGTTCAACACCGCGAGCGAGGTTTGCGCTTTCACCGTCGCGTTCTCGAGGTGCCGGAGATTGTCGTCGTAGCGCACGGCCTCGTGCCGCTCGTTGTTGAAGTACTTGACGGTTTCGTAGTTGAGCAGGGAGTCGACCGCGCGCTCGTTGGCGCGCGTATCCGCCTCGACCGCGGCGCGGTAGAAGCGGGTGCGCCACTCCGTGACGGCAAAGGTCCAGATTGCGTAGGCGACGAGGGTGCCGATGGTGATGAAGGCGAAGCCCCAGTCGTAGGCCCAGACCAGCACGACCGTCACCAGCACCACCTCGACGGCGGTCGGGAAGATCGTGTAGAGCGTCCAGTCGAGCAGGTCGGAGATGGCGGTGCCGCCGCGTTCCACGTCGCGCGCCACGCCGCCGGTGCGGCGGCCGAGGTGGAAGCGCAGGCTGAGGTCGTGCAAGTGGCGGAAGACCCGCAGCGTGATCTCGCGCGACGCGCGCGCCATGACGCGCGCGAACACGACCTGCCGCAGCTCGGTGAACAGCGTGACGCTGATGCGCGATGCGCCGTAAGCAAGGAGGAGCGCGACCGGCAGCACCAACAGGCTGGGCTCCACGTTGAGCTGGTCGACGATCTCCTTCAGGACGAACGGGACCACGAGGTTCGCGAGCTTCGCGAGGATGACGAGGAGGAGGGCAAGCGTGATCCGCCCGATGTAGGGCCGGAGATAGGGCAGCAGGTCGCGGACGACGGTCAGGTCGCCGCGCGCGCCGGCTGCGCGAGCGAGGGGAGCTACGTCGTCGCCGTCGCGCGCGCCTTCTCGCTCCTCGGCGGTCTCGCTGGTATCGGGACTCAAGGCAACAGGATCCTGGTTCGGCGGATAACGGGACCACACGACCATGGGTCCGGCCGCCACGAAGCCAAGTCTGAGGTCGCCGCGCCCGCCCGGCAAGCACGGCCTGGATGGCTCGATAGCGCCGCGGATGCCGGTGCCCGCAGAAGGCATGCAGCAGCTCGTGAGCCGCGCGGCCAGCACACCAGGCCGGGTTCGTTGCGACTTATCGCACCTGGGGGAGCCCGGTGCCGCGGCGCCAGCGCTGGCGATAGCGGCCGGGTGTGAGGCCGGTGCGGCGCTTGAAGAGCTTGCGGAACCACGCCGGGTCCTCGTAGCCGACCGCGTTGGCAATCGCATCGATCGGGTCGTCGGTGGCTTCGAGGCATTGCTTTGCTTCCTCGATGCGCACGGTCTGCAGGTAATCGAGGGGGGCAAAGCCTGTCGCTTTGCGGAACCGGCGTTTGAACGTGCGCTCCGGCAGGCCGGAGCGGGCGACCATGCGCGCGAGCGGGTTCGGCTCGGTGTAATGCGTGGCGATCCAGGCCTGGCACTCGCCGATGACGGCGTCCTCGTGGTAGCGGTGCCGGATCATTGCCGTGAAGGGGAGCTGCCCGTCGGCGTGATCGCCGAGCACGAAAACCTTGGCAATGCGCACGGCTTCGGCCGCGCCGCAGTAGCGCGCGATGAGGTACAGCGCGAGGTCCGCCCAGGCGCCCGGCCCGCCCCCGGTGATGAGCCGCTGGTCCGGGCCGGCATGGCAGAGGAGGCGTTCGGGGCGCAGCCGCACGGCAGGGTAGTGCGCGTCGAAGATGCGGGTTGCGCCCCAGTGCGTCGTCGCCTCCTCGCCGTCCAGCAATCCTGCCTCGGCGAGGAGCACCGAGCCCGTGCAGACGGAGCAGACGGTCGCCCCGGCCTCGAACTGCGCGCGCATCCACGCCGCCTCGTCCGGCCAGCGCCCGCGCGGGTCGAAATCCGCGGAGAGGCGGAGATCGGTCACGATCGCGATGTCGGCCGTGCCGGCGTCGGCGAGCTTTGCTGCCGGCGCGAGCGGCACTCCGCTCGTGCTCACGAACGGCGTACCGTCCCGGCCGACGAGCTGCACTTGCATGCGCCGCGCCGGGACCGGTTCGCCGGTGATCTCGCCCCAGGCGACGCCGACGGCGGAGAACACCTCGAGCATGCCGTAGAGGCAGGCGGGGGTGGTCTCGGGCAGCGCGAGCAGGCTGATACGGAGAGGGTCGGGCTCTTCCGGCATTTGGCGGCACGTCTGCTGCGTCTCGGGCCTGGAAAATGGCATGAATCCCCCGGTTTTGTCCAATTGGCCACTTACGCGCCGGCTCCTCGGGCCCGATCCTGCAGGGGCCGGCAGCAGCGGTCGGAGCAGCAAGCGCCGCCGCAGGGCCGGCTTCACGACTCCGGAGGAACGATCGATGAATTCAGCAATGCGCCAGGCCGGCGCCGCCCTGGCGATCGCGGCGCTCACGGTCACGGCCGCGCCGGCAGTGGAGCGGGCCGGCACGGGCCTTGAAGCCCGCACCGATGCCGTGCTGGACGACTGGGTGCGGTCGGAACGTATCGTCGGGGCCGTGGTGCTGGTTGCGCGCGACGGCAAGCTGGTCTACCGCCGGGCAAGTGGCTACGCGGATCGCGAGCGGCGCGTGCCGGTCACCGAGCGCACGATCTTCCGGCTCGCGTCCATGACCAAGATGATCGTCTCGGCGAGCGCGCTGGCGCTGGCCGAACGCGGTGTGCTCTCGCTGTCCGATCCGGTCACGAAATGGCTGCCGGAATTCACGCCGGAGCTGGCGGACGGCCGCCGCCCGGTCATCACCATCTGGCACCTGATGACGCACACCGCGGGGCTCACTTACGGTTTCGAGGACGGCGCGGAAAGTGCCTACCGCAGGCATGGCGTATCGGCGGGACTGGACCAGCCCGGCCTGTCGATGGAGGAAAACCTGCGCCGCCTCGCGGGAGTGCCGCTGCGTTACGAGCCGGGCACGGACTGGGAGTACTCGATCGCAACCGACGTGCTGGGCGCCGTCATTGAGCAAGCAGCGGGCGTTCCTTTGCCGGAGGTCGTCGAGCGCTACGTTACCGGGCCGCTCGGCATGCACGACACCGCTTTCGAGGTGACGGATCCGAAGTGCCTGGCGATGCCTTACAAGGATGGTGCAGCGAAGGCGATCCGCATGAACCCGCTGCAGGACAGCATCCCCCTCGGGCCGGGCATCCCGTTTTCCCCGCGGCGCGTGTTCGACCCGGCGTCGTTCCCGTCCGGCGGCGCCGGCATGAACGGCACCGCCGGCGATTACCTCGAGTTCCTCGAGGCGATCCGCCGCGGCGGGGCGCCCATCCTCCGCCCCGAATCGGCGGCGCTGCTGACGGAGCACGCCATCGGTGAGCTGCGTGCCGAATCGGAGGGCCCCGGCTGGGGGTTCAGCCTCGGCGCCGCGGTGCTGCTCGACCCGGCCGCGGCCGGGTCGCCGCAGCACGCGGGCACCTGGCAATGGGGCGGTGTGCTGGGGACCCACTGGTTCGTGGACCCGCAAGCGCGCCTGACGGCGGTGGTCATGACGAATACCGCGATCGCCGGCGTGATCGGCGAGTTCCCGGCCGAGCTGCGAGACGCGCTCTACGGCAATTGACCGGCCAGCCGGGTAGCCCGGAAACCGCGGCGCCGCTAATCGCGCTTTTCGGGGGCGAAATGGCGCCTTTAAGGCCGCCCATGGTCCGGAATCCAGGAGGGAATCCCAGCCCTTTCAACCATTTGCCGGGGTCAGACCAGCCGGACATGAGCCGGACATGCTAAATCGCCGTTTTCGGGGCAAGAATGGTGCGATTAAGGCCGCTATAACGGGGTATTCAGGGCGGAATCCCATGCCCTTCAAGTGTTTGCCGTGGTCCGACCCCGGCGGATATGATGGGGAAAATGGTGGGGG
>CBFGSB010000050.1:0-18177 GCA_965651325.1 uncultured Chromatiales bacterium
CGCGGCGTCGAGGCGCTGGAGCCGCCGGACGAACAAGCCCGCTTCAATCATCCCGGCTGGCTGATCGAGCGCATGCGGCACGACTGGCCGGACCGCTGGCAGGAGATTCTCGAAGCCAACGACGCGCGCGCACCGATGTGGCTGCGCGTCAATCCGGGGCGCACCTCCGTCGCAGAGTACCTCGCCGGCCTCGAAGCGCACGGTATCGCGGGTACGACGCTGCCCGGCTTCGACCAGGCCATCCGCCTCGCGGAGCCGCAAGTGGCCACGACGCTGCCGGGCTTTGCCGGGGGATGCGTATCGGTGCAGGACGCCGCCGCCCAGCTCGCGGCCCCGTGGCTGCTCGCCGGCGGTGGGCAGCGCATTCTCGACGCCTGTGCCGCACCCGGCGGGAAAACCGCCCACCTCCTAGAACTTTCCGGCCCCGGGACGGCTCTCATCGCGGTAGACAAGGACGGGGAGCGGCTGGCGGCGGTCGGGAGCAACCTGCAGCGGCTGGGGCTCACGGCGGAGCTCGTTTGCGCCGACGCGGCGCGCCCGGACGGCTGGTGGGACGGGGAGCCGTTCGACCGCATCCTGCTCGACGCGCCGTGCTCCGCTACCGGCGTGATCCGCCGGCACCCGGACATCCGCCTGCTGCGCCGCGACAGCGACATCGAGGCGCTGGCGCGCCAACAGCAGGCCCTGCTATCCGGGCTGTGGCCATTGCTGGCGCCGGGCGGCCGGCTGCTGTACGTGACCTGCTCGGTGCTGGCGCAGGAGAACGAGGCCGTCGTGGGGGACTTCCTCGCGCAGGCACCGCGGGCATATGAGGAACAGGTGTTGCCAAATTACAACATCCGCGATGTAATGTCCCGCAGGGCCTGCGGGTTCCAGGTGGTTCCCGGCGTAGCGGGTCTCGACGGCTTTTATTACGCCTGTCTGACGAAGTCCAAATGAAGCGAGGGTGGAAAATCACGTTGTGGAGCTGGGCCGCGGTGGCGCTCATCGTGGCGTCGGGCCTGATCCCGGCCGCGGCGCAGGACGTCTCCGAGACCCGGCAGGGCTATTTCGACGTGCGCTCGGCCTCGACGGCGATCAACGAAGGCGTCATATACCTCGACGCACGGTTGCAGCTCGTGCTCTCGGGCCAGGCGCTTGCCGCGCTGGACAACGGCGTGCCGCTCACGATCGAGCTCATGCTCGAGGTGGTGCGTGAGCGACGGTTCCTGCCCGATCCCGCGGACGCCGAGCTCGCGCTGCGCTATGAGCTCGAGTACAAGCCGCTGAGCCAGCGCTACATCGTGAGGAACCTGAACAGCGGCGAGCAGGATTCCTTCGCGACGCTGTACTCGGCGTTGAACAATCTCGGGCGCATCCAGGACCTGCCGGTGCTCGACCTGTCGATCCTCGATCCCGAGGCGGATTACCGGTTCCGCCTGCAGGCACTGCTCAGCACGCAGCAGTACCCGGCGCCGCTCAGGTTGCTGTTTTTCTGGCGCGACGAATGGCAGCTCAAAAGCGAGTGGTTCGAATGGTCCCTCGAACGCTGAGAAAAGTCGCCTACGGGCTCGTGGCCGCGATCGGCATCACCCTCGCGCTGACCGCTTTTTATCTCCTCAGCCGCACCGCGCAGGACGCGCGCGATTTCGACGAGGTCCAGAACCTCATCCTGCTGGTCAACATCGTCGGCGTCGCGGCGCTGCTCGCGCTCATCGTCGGTAACCTCGCGCGCCTCGTAAGCGACTACCGGGGGCATGTTCCCGGCGCCAAGCTGAAGGCGCGCATGGTCGCCATGTTCGTCCTGCTCGCGGTAGTGCCGCTGCTCGTCGTGTTCTATTTCTCGATGCAGTTCATCAACCGCGGCATCGATTCCTGGTTCAACGTCGAAGTCGACAAGGGACTCGACAGTGCGCTGGAGCTGAGCAAGGCGTCCCTCGACATCCGCAAGGGCGATCACGTGGCCACGACCGCGCGGATTGCGGAGGGCCTGGGCGGGATTTCCGGCCGCGACCTGATCTACGAGCTGGGGGTGCTGCGGCTCGAGAACGGCGCCAGCGAGATCACCGTCTTCGGGCCGAACGGGCGTATCGTCGCAACCAGCTCGGACGACCTCGCGGGGCATATGCCGGAGCCGCCGGCGGGCGAGATGCTGCTGCAGGTGCGCCAGGGATTGCCGTACGTCAGCCTGGAATCGCTGGAGAACGGCAGCTACGAAGTGCGCACCGCCATCGCCTTCGGCAGCCCGACCGATCCGGACGGGCAAGGCATCGTGCGCGCGGTCTTTCCGGTGAGCGAGCGCATGAGCCTGATGGCATCCGCGGTGGAGTCCTCCTACAGCGAATACCAGCGAGCGCGTTACCTGCGCGAGCCGCTCAAGCGCACGATATCGATTACGCTGACGATCGTGCTGATGATCTCGCTGCTCGCGTCGGTGTACGGCGCCTTCTTTTTCTCGCGGCGGCTGGTCGCGCCCATCCAGGACCTCGTCGCCGGTACTCGTGCGGTGGCGAAGGGCGATTTTGATACCCGCCTGCCGACGCCTTCGCGCGACGAGATCGGCTTTTTAATCAACTCCTTCAACGACATGACTCAGCGGCTGTCGGCGGCGCGCCGGCAGGCTTCATTGAGCCAGGCGCAGGTCGAAGCGGAGCGCGCGAAGCTCGAGGTCATCCTCGCGCGCCTGTCCACCGGCGTCGTGTCGCTCGAGTCGGACCTGCGGATCCGCACCGCCAACCAGGCGGCCGGCGCGATCCTGAACGTCGATCTCGAGAACCGCGTGGGCGAGTACCTGCCGGAAGTCGCGAAAGGCGAGCCGCTGCTCGAGCAGTTCGTCGACGTGGCCTGCGTGCACCTGAACGCCGCCGACACGGAGTGGCGCGAGCAGATCATCCTGCGCGGGGAGGTCGGCCGGCGCGTCCTGACCTGCGCCTGCACCGCGCTGCCGGGCGATGAAGATCACGCCCCGGGCGTCGTGGTGGTGTTCGACGACATTACCGCCCTGCTGCAGGCCCAGCGCGACGCTGCCTGGGGCGAAGTGGCGCGGCGGCTCGCGCACGAGATCAAGAACCCGCTGACCCCGATCCAGCTCTCGGCCGAGCGCCTGCGCCGCAAGTACCTGCACACGATGTCCGGCGACGAGGCACAGATCCTCGACCGGGCGACCCACACGATCGTGCAACAGGTGGAAGCGATGAAGGAGATGGTCAATGCCTTCAGCGACTACGCGCGCGCGCCCGACATCGACATCAGCCCGTTCAACATCGACAAGCTGGCACACGAGGTGGTCGACCTGTACCGCGTGCAGGAGAGCGGCGTCGAGGTGCAGGTGCACACGGCGTCGGACCTGCCGACGGTGGCCGCCGACGTCGGCCGTATTCGGCAGATCCTGCACAACCTGATCCGCAATTCCATCGAAGCGCTCGAGGGTGCCGGTGGCGGTGGGCGCGTGGACGTCTCGGTTTCGGCGATGGAGGTCGCCGGCATCGAGATCGTCGAGATCGAGGTCGCGGACAACGGTCCCGGCTTCCACGCCGGCTCCCTGAGCCAGATTTTCGACCCGTACGTGACGACCAAGCCGCGAGGGACCGGGTTGGGCCTTGCCATCGTCAAGAAGCTGGTCGAAGAGCACGCCGGCACGATCGAGGCCGAGAATCGCGAGCAGGGCGGTGCCGTCATACGCATCCGCCTGCCCGTTAACGAAGCTGCACGGGAAGCGATGAGTGCGATGTTGCCTCGGCGCACCGAGAGACGGAGGGAAAGAGCATGAGTACGGCACATGTCCTGGTAGTCGACGACGAAGCGGACATACGCGCGCTGATCCAGGAGATCCTGACGGACGAGAACTACCGTGTCACGGTTGCCGGTAACGCCGCGGAAGCGCGGCGCGCGCGCGAGGTGAACAAGGTCGACCTCATCCTGCTCGATATATGGATGCCGGACACGGACGGCATCACGCTGCTCCGGGAATGGTCCGAGCACGGCGGCCTCGACGCGCCGGTCGTGATCATGTCCGGCCACGGCACGGTGGACACGGCGGTCGAGGCCACGCGCCTCGGCGCCTTCGACTTCGTCGAGAAGCCGCTTTCGATAGCGAAGCTCCTGCGCACCGTCGAGCGCGCACTCGCGAGCGCGCGGAAGCCGGCCAGCCCCTCGCGCGAGCTCCTGCCATCGCTGCTCGCACCCGTGGGCCGCAGCCGGGCGATGCAGAACCTGCGGGACAAGGTACAACAGTTCGCCGGGCACAACTCGCCGGTGCTGCTGGTCGGGGAGCCGGGCACGGGACGCGGTGCCTTCGCCCGCTATATCCACGTGCTCAGCAACCGGGCAGAAGGCGAGCTGGAGGTGTTGCTTGCCGCCTCGCTCACCGAGAGCAACACCGAGGAGCAGCTTTTCGGCAGCGAGAAGGACGGCACCGTGCGACCGGGCGTGTTCGAGCGGACCGCGACCGGGACCCTCATCATCGAGGAGCTGACCGACCTCAACGAGCTGGCGCAAAAACTGATTCTCAGCGCGCTCGAGCAGGGATCCTTCCGGCGCGTCGGCGGCCACGATCCCGTCGAGCTGCAGGCGCGCATCCTCGCTACCGTGAACGACGATTACGAGAGTGCCGTCGAAAGCGGCAGCCTGCGCCGCGAGCTCATCACCAGCCTGAACGTCCTGAGCCTGCGCGTGCCGCCGCTGCGCGAGTACGCCGAGGACGTGCCGGAGCTGTTGAATTACTACGTGGACAAGCTCGTGGATGCGGAGGGCCTGGCGTTCCGGCGCTTCAGCGTCGCGGCGCAGAACCGGCTGCGGAACTACCCGTGGCCGGACAACGTGCGCGAGCTGAAGAACCTGGTGCGCCGGCTGCTGCTCACGGGCTCACGCGAGGAGATCACGCTGGAGGAGGTCGAGCGGGAACTCGGCGCCGGCTCGCAGACGGACGAGCCGCTGGTGAAACAGGACCTGCTGTCACTGCCGCTGCGCGAGGCGCGCGAGCAGTTCGAGCGCGCCTACCTGCAGCAGCAGCTCGTGCTGTGCGACGGCAAGGTCGGGCGGCTGGCGAAGCGCGTCGGCATGGAGCGCACGCACCTCTACCGCAAGCTGCGCTCGCTCGGCGTGGACTTCCGCGCCGTGTCCAGCGGCGACGATTGAGGGTCGGGGGTGTGTTCCACGAAGGTGGTGCGTTCCGCTGACAGGATGCGGCCGTCCGGCTCGAAGTGGATGCCGGGCGTCACGAAATCCTCGATGCTGAGGTCGCGGATGAGGTTCAGGGCCTGCTGCCGGGGGTCCATGCTCGGTCCTGCCGGCCGCCGCTGTTCGGTGGAATAAATCCGCCCTTCGACGAAACGGCCCTCTGCATCGAGCTCCGCCACCAGGATCGGCGCGATGCCTTTGAGCCCGTTCACGCTGATGCCGTAGTACGTCGCGAAGTTACCGAGGCTGTAGGCGATCAGGCGGTCCCGGTAGCGCTCCATGCCGCGCACGACGTGCGGACCGTGGCCGAGCACCAGGTCCGCGCCGGCGTCGACCATGCTGCGCGCGAAGCGCACGACGTCGCCGCGCGGCTCGCCGAAATACCATTCTTCCTCGAAGGGGATGCGCGTCATCCCGGCGCCTTCCGCGCCGCCGTGGAAGGAGACGATGACGATGTCGTGGGTGGCGGCATGGGCCGCTACGGTATCGGCGGCCTCCACGTACGCGTGCATCAGGTTCGAATTCCGCGTCACCGAGAAGGCAAGCAAGGCGATGTCCAGCCCTTGCACCTCGAAGCTCGCGAAGTCACCGCGGCGCCCCGAGTGCAGGATGCCGGCTTCATCCAGCGTTTGCATAGTGGCGCTGCGCCCGGCCTCCCCGAAGTCGCGCGCATGGTTGTTCGCGAGGCTCAGCACGTCGAAGCCGGCCGCAACGAAGTGCTGGGCGTAACGCGCGGGAGAGCGGAACAGGAAGCAGGCGTTCGGGTTCGTGCAGGTCTTGCGCGGCGTGCCGCCGTCGACCAGCACACCTTCGAGGTTGCCGAAAGCAATGTCCGCACTCTCGAGCACGGGCGCGACCTCGGCCAGGAAAGAGGCGCCGTCGTCGTCCGGCAGGTGATCCTCCGGGTAGTCGGTGCCGAGCATCATGTCGCCGACGGCCGCGACGGTAATGGTCGTGGTGACGGGCGGTGGAGCTTCGGGTGCTTCGGGTGCCGGCGTCGACGGCGGGGGCGGGGCTTCTGCTTCAGGCACCGAGGGTGGCGGTGCCGAGGCGCAGGCGCCAAGCACCAGCAACAGGAGCAGCCCTGGCGCAGACCGCCATGCATCTTCCCCTTGTCGCACCGGCGATCCCATCAATCGCCCAGCCGTATCCTCAGGACGTCCATGTTTGCCTCACGCAACCGGCTGCGCAGCACGTTGAGTTGCTCGAGGTCTGCGATCGGCCCGATGCGCACGCGGTGGTAGGTCTTGCCGTCTATCGCCACGCGCTGGATCGTGGATTCGATGCCCTGCAGGGCAAGCTGCGCCCGGCGCCGATCCGCGTCCGCGTACTCGGTGAAGGAGCCGACCTGCAGCACGTAGACCCCGGGGGTCACCACCGCGCGCTCCGCGGTGTCGGTGCTCACTTCCTTTTCCTCCTCGGGAATGATCACCTCGAAGCTCGGCAGCATGTCGTAGAAATCGAAGCGGGAAGGCGGGACCTCCGCCGCGGCCGGTGACTCTTCCACCGCGGGCTCTTCGCGTTCCACGGGATCGTGCATGCTGGCGGGTTGCTGCGCCACCGGCTCGGGTGCAAGCACCGCCTCCCGGCTGTTGACCCAGATCGCGAGCGCCACCGAGAGGCCGATCGCGAGCCCGAACAGCATCCAGGCCCAGCCCGGATACTGGTCCGTGCGCCGTTTGGCGCGACTCCGCCGTCGCGCCATCTACATCGACTGCGGCGCGGAGACGCCGAGAATGGCAAGGCCGCCCGCGATCACCGTACGCGCTGCCGCGATCAACGCGAGCCGTGCGTTGCGCAGCCCGGCATCGTCGACGATGAAGGTGTGCGCGTTGTAGTAGGTGTGAAAGTCGTTCGCGAGGTCGCGCAGGTAATGCACCAGGTGATGCGGCGCGCGATTGGCGGCCGCGAGCTCCAGGATCTCCGGGTAGCGGCTGATGGTGCGCATCAGCGTTTCCTCGTGCGGCTCGCCGAGGCGCGGCAGGTTTTCGATACCGGCCGCCTGGTCGAACTCGAGCCCGCGCTCGGCGAGCTGCCGGAACACGCTGGCGACGCGTGCGTGTGCGTACTGGATGTAGTACACCGGGTTCTCGTTGGACCGGCTCTTCGCGAGCTCCAGGTCGAAGTCGAGGTGTTGGTCGTTCGAGCGCATCACGTAGAAGAAGCGCGCGGCGTCGTTGCCGACTTCCTCGCGGAGCTGGCGCAGCGTCACGAACTCGCCGGAGCGCGTGGACATCGACAGTTTCTCGCCGCCGCGATACAGCGTCACGAACTGCACCAGCCGCACTTCCAGGCTGTCGGCGGCGTAGCCCATGCCTTCGAGGCCGGCGCCCACGCGCGCCACGTAGCCATGGTGATCCGCGCCGAGGACATCCAGCAAAAGGTCGAAACCGCGCTGGCGCTTGTCGAAGTGATAAGCAATGTCGGAAGCGAAGTAGGTCGTCTTGCCGTTCTCGCGGACCACCACGCGGTCCTTCTCGTCGCCGTAGTCGGTGGCGCGGAACCAGGTCGCGCCGTCCTTCTCGTAGAGCATGCGGCGCTTCCGCAGCTCGGCCAGCGCATCGTCGATACGGCCGCCGGCGAGGCTCTGCTCCGAGTACCAGCGGTCGAAGGTGACGCCGAACTCCGAGAGATCGTCGCGGATGTCATCGAGGATGGAGTCGAGCGCCTGCTGGCGCAATGCGTTGAACGCGTCCGGACCGAGGTGCCGTTCGGCCGCCTGGATGAGCGCGCCGATGTAGGCTTCCTTGTCGCCCGCGGGCTCATCGGGCGGCAGTTCCTTCTGCAGCGCCGCTGCGTCGACTTCCGGCAACCCGGACGTGTCGACGTTCCTCGCAATCTCCCGGATGTAGTCACCGCGATAGCCGGCCGCGGGGAACGCCACGGCCTGGCCTCGCGCTTCCAGCAGGCGCAGCCAGACGCTGACGCCCAGGATGTCCATCTGCCGGCCGGCGTCGTTGACGTAGTACTCCCGCTCGATCGGGTAGCCTGCCGCTTCGAGGAGGTTGGCAACGCTCGCGCCATAGGCCGCGTGCCGGCCGTGACCGACGTGCAGCGGCCCCGTCGGGTTGGCCGAGACGAACTCGACCAGGATCCGCGGCTCGGCGCGCGTGGCTTGGCGGCCGTAATCCTCGCCGCTCGCCAGGACCGTCTCGATCTCCCGGTGCCAGGCCTTCGGGCCCAGCCGGAAATTGATGAAGCCGGGTCCCGCGATCTCCACGCCGGCAAGCAGCTCGTTCTCCGGCAACTGCTGCACGATCGTTTCGGCGAGCTCACGCGGCTTCCGTCCCAGCGTGCCCGCAAGGCGCATCGCGACATTGGTCGTGAAGTCGCCATGCCGCGGATCGCGCGTGCGTTCGATGGCCGCGCCTACGGACTGGATCTCGGCACTTGCTGCCAGCTCCGGCACGCGCAGGATCGCCTGCCCGACAAGTTTTTCGATGCTGCTTTTCACGAGATGCCGGCTTCCAACCAAGGCTGCTGCGAAGAGTGCGCAATTCTAACGCGCATTTTCAGAAAAGCTCGATGGGATCGACATCGATGGACCAGCGGACGCGGCGGGCGCCGGGGTCGGCTTCGAGAGCCGGGCGCAGGGCAGCGAGCAGGTCGTGGAGCCTCGGGCGGTTGGCGCTCTGGATGAGGAGCTGCGCGCGGTAGCGGCCCGCCTTGCGCTCCATTTGCGCGGCGACCGGGCCCAGCAGGCGGACGTCATCGGAGGCGAGGGCGGCCGCTTTGCGGGCTGCGGCTTCGAGGAAGCGGTGGGCGTCCTGTTTCTTCGGCGCGGCGGCGCGCAGCAGTGCCAGGCGCGAGAACGGCGGCCAGCCGGCAAGCCGCCGTTCCTCGAGCGCGTCGGCCGCGATGCGCGCGTAGCCGCCGCTCCGGAGCGCCGGCCAGAAAGGATGCGCCGGGAATGCCGTCTGGATCAGGACCTCGCCCTGGCGGCGTTCGCGGCCCGCGCGCCCCGCGACCTGCACGAGCGTCTGGGCCAGCCGCTCGGTGCCGCGGAAGTCGGTGCTGAACAGGCCCTGGTCCGCGTCGACGACGGCGACGAGGGTCAGGTTGGGAAAATGGTGGCCCTTCGACAGCATCTGCGTGCCCACGAGGATCGCCGCGTCGCCGGACGTGGCCGTCGCGAGCGCCTCTGTCATCGCGCCTTTGCGGCGCGTGCTGTCGCTGTCGATGCGCGTGACCTCACCTTCCCCGAAGCACGCCTGTAGCGCGCTTTCCAGCCGTTGCGTGCCCTGGCCCAGCGGCTTCAGTGCGCCGCCGCATTCGCCGCAAAGGGTGTCGAGCGGCCGCGTCGCGCCGCAGTGATGGCACAGGAGGCGGTTCGCTGACCGGTGCACCGTCATGCGCGCATCGCAGCGCCGGCATTCGGCCACGGCGCCGCACTGCTGGCAGATCAGCGTCGGCGCGAAACCACGGCGGTTCAGGAACACGAGCACCTGCCCGCCGCTCGCACGATGTCGCTCGATGGCGGCGAGCAGCGGTGCACTCAACCCGTCCTCGGCCGGGTGCTGCCGCAGGTCGACCAGCCGCAGGTGCGGCTCGGCCGCGTTGCCGGCGCGCACCGGCAGCACGACCCGCCGGTAGCTGCCCTCAACGGCGCGCTGCAGCGATTCGAGTGACGGGGTGGCGGAGCCGAGCACCACGGGAATGTCGAGATGCTTCCCACGCACCACGGCGAGGTCGCGCGCGGAGTAACGCAAACCCTCCTGTTGCTTGAGCGAGCTGTCGTGCTCTTCGTCGACGACGATGAGCCCCGGATTTTTCAGCGGCGCAAAAACTGCCGAGCGCGTGCCGAGCACCAGCGGTGCCGTGCCGTCGCGTGCCGCCCGCCACGCCGCGAGCCGCTCGACGTCGCCGAGGGAGGAGTGGAGCGCCACCGGCGCAATCCCCAACCGCCGCTCGAGCCGTGCCAGGAGCTGCGGCGTCAGCCCGATCTCCGGCACGAGGACGAGCACTTGCCTGCCTTGCTCCAGCACGGCGCGGATGAGCCGCAGGTACACCTCGGTCTTGCCGCTGCCGGTGACGCCGTCGAGCAACGTGACCCGGAACCCGCCGCCTTCCTGCATGGCGCGCAGTGCCGCCGCCTGGTCGGGGTTGAGCGGCGGCCCGGGCTCCGACGCTGTCTCGCCCCCGCTGCCTGTCGCCACCTCGTCCGGTCGCTCGACGACCTCGGTCCAGCCCTTCTCCACCAGCGCTTTGCGAACCCGCGTCCAGCCGGGCAACTCGTCGTCCAGCGCGGCAAATCCGGCCCTCCCGCCGCGCCGCCGCAACAGCGCCATGAGCGCCGCCTGCCGCTTCGCCGTCCGGCCGAGCGCGTCCAGGTCCACCGCGGCGCCCGCGGCGGTCGCAGCCAATTCCTGCACGACCCCGTACAACGGCTTCCCCTGCCGCAGCGCCGCGGGCAGCGCGGCCGCCACCACCTCCCCGATTGGATGATGGTAGTACTCACTCGTAAACCGGATCAGCTTCAGCTCCGCCGCGCCGAGCAGCGGCTCCGCGTCGAGAACCTCCAGCGCGCGCTTCAGCTTGCTTATAGGCAAGTCGCTGCCGGTCCCGAGTTCTACGACCATCCCCGCGACCTTCCGCCGCCCGAACGGCACCAGCACGCGACACCCAGGGTCCGGCAAGCCACCCGCCGGCGGCAGGTAATCGAACAACCGCGACAACGGCGCATTGACCGCGACCCTCAATACGGGCTCGCGAACCTCGGAATGGCAAGAAGCATTTTTCATGAACGGCACAACGGTACCAGCGGAGCCGCGCCCTGGGGGAGGGGTTTTCGGCGCCGTGCGAGGCAGGGATGCCGAGCCCGCAGGGCCCGGTTCATCTCTGGCTACCACGGGAATACCTGGCGAAAGTGCCGCTATTGACGCGGGATCGTGCTTGTGGCCGGCGCCGAAAACCCCTCCCCCCGGGCGCGGCTCCGCTAGCTCCCCACCTCAAGCGTTCATGAAAAATGCGACGCCGGCGAAGGCACCTACAACGACTTCACCGCGTGAATCAGCTCCGACGCCATCGCCTGCCCGTCCCCGTACAACATCCGCGTCTGGTCGAGGAAGAAAAGCGCGTTCTCGATCCCCGAGAACCCGGCCCCCTGCCCCCGCTTGATGACGATGACGTTCTTCGCCTTGTCGGCGTTCAGGATCGGCATGCCGTAGATCGGGCTGGAAGGATCGGTCCGCGCGACGGGATTGACCACATCGTTGGCGCCGATGACGAGTGCAACGTCGGCCGTCGCGAACTCGGCGTTGATTTCGTTCTCGTCGTAGATGTGGTCGTACGGCACGCCTGCTTCGGCCAGTAGCACGTTCATGTGCCCCGGCATGCGGCCGGCCACGGGGTGGATCGCGAACTTCACGTCGACGCCGCGATCGATCAGGAGCTGTGCCAGTTCCCAGACCTTGTGCTGCGCCTGCGCCACGGCCATGCCGTAGCCGGGCACGATCAGCACCTTGTTCGCGAACGCCATCATGACGCCGGCATCGGAGGCGTCGATCGCCTTCATGGTGCCTTCGACCGCCGTGCCCGCGGCGGCGGTGTCGCCGAAGCCGGAGAAGAGCACGTTCGCGAGGGAGCGATTCATCGCCTTGGCCATCAGCCGCGTGAGCAAGGTGCCGGCCGCGCCGACCACGGTGCCCGCGATGATCATGGCCGCGTTCTGCAGCACGAAGCCTTCGAAGGCCACGGCGAGGCCGGTCAACGCGTTGTACAGCGAGATGACGACGGGCATGTCCGCGCCGCCGATCGGCAGGGTCATGGCGACGCCGAGCGCGAGGGCGAGCAGGAAGAAGATGACCGCCCAGCCGAGCTCGCCCTGCTGCGCGACCACGATACCGGCCAGCACGATGGTGATCGTGAGAAGCGCAAGGTTGGCGACCTGCTGCCCGCCGAAGCGCACCGTGCGTTTCATGATGCCCTGCAGCTTGGCAAAGGCGACCAGGCTGCCGCTGAAGGAGACCGCGCCAATCAACCCGCCGAGCACGGCCAGCACCCCGAAGGTGAGCCCGTGCTCCTCACCGCCGAACAGCTCGACGGCCGCGATCGCGGCCGCCGCGCCGCCGCCCATGCCGTTGTACAGCGCGATCATCTGCGGCATGTCGGTCATGGCGACGCGTTTGCCGCTGATCCAGGCGAGGACGCCGCCGATCGCGATGGCGACGATCATCAGGACATAGTTGTCCATGCCCGGGTACAGGAAGGTGACGAGCGTCGCCACGAGCATGCCGGCGCCCGCCCACAGGATGCCGCCGCGCGCCGTCACCGGCGAGCTCATGCGCTTCAGGCCGAAGATGAACAGGATGGCCGCGGCGAAATAGCTGACCTCGATGAGCCAGCGCGCGTCGATACCGTCAGCCATCAGCGGCGCTCCTTGCTGCTCTTGAACATCTCCAGCATGCGCTCGGTGACGACGTAACCGCCGACGGCGTTGCCGGCGGCGAGGACCACCCCGACGAAGCCGATGACCGTCTCGAGCGTCGTGTTGGCGCGGCCCAGCGCGACCATGGCGCCGACGAGCACGATGCCGTGCACGAAATTCGAGCCCGACATCAGCGGCGTATGCAGGATCACCGGCACGCGGCTGATGATCTCGTGGCCGACGAAAGCCGCGAGCATGAAAATGTAAAGTGCTATGAAACCGTCGATCATCGGGCCGACTCCCCTTCGAGTGCGGTGCGCGTGGGTTCGTGCAGGATTTCGCCGCCGCGCGTCAACACGGAGGCGGCAAACACCTCGTCCTCCCAGTCGATCGCGAGTTCGCCATCCTTGATCGCGGGGCTGATGAAGTTGAAGAGATTGCGTGCGTACATCTCGCTGGTATGCCGGCCGAGCGCGGCAGGCAGGTTCACCGGGCCCACGATCTTCACCTTGTTCTCGACGACCGTCTCGCCGGCGCGGGTCAGCTCGCAGTTGCCACCCGTCTCGGCCGCGAGGTCGACGATCACGGCACCCGGCTTCATGGCCGCCACCGCGGCGGCGGAGATGATTTTCGGGGCCGGCCGGCCCGGAATGGCCGCGGTGCTGATCACGACGTCGGCGGCAGCGATCTCCTTGTCGAGCGCCTCCTGCTGCTGGCGCTTCTCGTCGTCCGTCAGCTCGCGCGCGTAGCCGCCGGTGCCTTCCGCGCTGACGCCGGTCTCCACGAACTTCGCGCCCAGCGATTGCACCTGCTCGCGCGTGGCGCTGCGCACGTCGTAGCCCTTCACGACCGCGCCGAGGCGCTTCGCGGTGGCGATAGCCTGCAACCCCGCGACCCCGGCGCCGATCACCAGCACCTGCGCCGGCCGGATGGTGCCGGCGGCCGTGGTCAGCATCGGGAAGAACTTGTCGAGCGTGCGCGCCGCGATGAGCGTGGCCTCGTAACCCGCGGCCGCGGCTTGCGACGACAGCACGTCCATGCTCTGGGCGCGGGAGATCCGCGGCACGAGCTCCATCGCGAAACCGGTGATGTCATTGCTCCTGAGCGCCTGTACCAGGTCCTTGTTGATGTGCCCGTACATGAGGCCCGCCACCACCGAGCCGCCGCCGAGCCTGGCGACGGCCGCCGGCGTTGCCGGCTGCACGGTGAACAGCAGCCCGCAGGTCGAAAGCACGCCGTCGGCATCGGTGATCTCGACGCCGGCGTAATCGCTGTCCAGCAACTGGGAGGCTTCCCCGGCGCCGCGCTCCATGACCACAGAGACGCCGATCTTCTGTAGCTTGGCCGTAACTTCCGGGGTAAGGGCGACCCGCGTCTCGCCCGCCATGGTTTCTTTGAGCACGCCAACGGTCAGCGGCATATTGTTCTCCGGTTCAGTGCGGCCGTGCGACCGGCCGGGCACCGCCCGGACGGCGGGCAGGCCGCCCCCGGGCTGTCGCGCCCGGGTCACACAAAGCGCGAATAATGACATAGCGGCGCGCAAGCGCAAGCCGTTGAGCGGGTTGGGTACGCGGCTTTTTGTTGCTTTTTGCCGGCCATTCTGCAAACTTTAGCCGTAGCGGCAACGGACAGGCGTATGCGAATCGGCACGGCTGCAGACATTTCGCAACAGGTATTGAGAACAGACGTGGCGGGCATGCCGCTCGAATGGATCGATTACCGGGAGGCGGTAAGGCTCTATCACATGGAGCAGGTCGCGTACGCTTGCGGCACCCGCCTCTACACCGTCTTCGGCGGCGTCAGCGCCAGCTCTGGCCGGCGCAGCCAGGTGGACGTCAGCTCGATCATCGCCACCGTCGGCACCAGCCAGGGGCTCGCCTACGTCCGCGAGCAATACGTGCCGCCGCTCAACAACCGTACCCTCTTCAAGCGTGACGCCAACCTCTGCCTCTACTGCGCGCTGCGTTTCCCGACGCGTGAGCTCACTCGCGATCACATCACGCCGCTGTCCAAGGGCGGCGGCGACACCTGGAACAACGTCGCGACCGCGTGCCGCCGCTGCAACAACCACAAGGGCGGCCGCACGCCGGAACAGGCCGGGATGCAGCTTGTCGCGGTGCCGTTCACGCCGACTTATGCCGAGTACATTTACCTGAAGGGGCGGCGCGTGCTCGCCGACCAGATGCAGTACCTGCTGGCGCACATCCCGCGCTCGAGCCCGCTGCACGCCCGCCTGACGAGCAACCTCACCGCGGACTACGAGCCCGACCTGCCGTAGCCTCTGCTATCATCCCACGGGAGTTTTGCCGATGCCGTGGCGATGCAATACCTGATCGATGCCAGTGTCTATGTTTTCCGCGCGTATTATTCGATGCCGGACGACCTGGTCGACCGCGACGGCAACCCGGTCAATGCCCTCTACGGCTTCTGTCGCTTCATCGGCGATTTCATCGAGCAGGTGCGGCCCGAGCGCATGGCCGTGCTGTTCGACGAGAGCCTGACGACCTCGTTTCGCAGCGCGATCTATCCCGCGTACAAGGCCAACCGCGAGCCCGCACCGCCGGAGCTCAAGCGCCAGTTCGAGCAATGCCGCCGCTTCACGCGCGCGCTGGGCGTAATGGAGTGCGCGCACCCGGAGTTCGAGGCGGACGACCTCATCGGCACGCTGGTCGTCGAAGGACGGCAGCAGGGCACGCCTTCCACGATCGTCAGCCGCGACAAGGACCTCGCGCAGCTCGTCGGCCCGCGCGACGTGTTCTGGGATTTCGCGGGCAAGGGCCGGCTCACCTACGAGCAAATTGCCAGCGTCTTTGGCGTGCGTCCGGAGAGCATCGCCGATTTTCTCGCATTGGCGGGTGACAGCGTCGACAACATTCCCGGCGTGCCCGGCATCGGCCGTAAAACCGCCGCGGCGCTGCTCGGGCATTTCGGCAGCCTCGACGACATCTACGCCAACCTGGACCGCGTCTGCGACGTCGACTGCCGCGGTGCAAAAACGCTCGGTGGGAAGCTCGACGCGCACCGCGAGGCGGCGCTGCTGGCGCGGCGGCTGACCGGCATCGCCTGCGACGCCGTGTTCGAGCGGCCGGCCGCGGACCTGAAGCCACGCGCGCCCAACCTCGGCGCACTCAACGCGCTGTTCGACGAAGTCGATTTCGGAATGGCGCTGCGGCGCCAGGCCGAACGGATTGCCGACCTGCGCGAGGACTACGTGGGTGTCACGGCGGAGCTGGCGCCGGTCGGAGCCTGACAGCCGGTGCCCGACTGGGCCGCGATCTACGGAGCGCTCGCGCAGCACGGGATCGCCGCCCGAACGCCGCCGGCGCCGCGCGCGCTCGGCGGCGGCGACATCAGCGCCGCCTGGCGGGTGTCGACCCAGGACGGTCCCGTATTCCTCAAGACCGGCGATGCCGCCGCGTTCCCGCAACTCGACGCGGAGGGCGATGGCGTGCGCGAGCTGCAAAACGCCCATGCGGTGCGCGTACCGCGCGTCCTCTGCACCGCCCGGCACGGCGCCGACGCGTTCCTTGCCCTGGAGTGGCTGGAGCTCGAACCCGGCGGAGCCGACGCCGCGCGCCTGCTCGGACGGCAGCTCGCCGCGCAGCACCGGCACACGCAGGAGGCGTTCGGCTGGCACCGCGACAACACCATCGGCAGCACGCCGCAGCGGAACACGCCCGATCGCGACTGGGTCCGTTTCTTTCGCGAGCAGCGCCTCCGGTTCCAGCTCGAGCTCGCGGCCGCCAACGGCTACACGGGCGAGCTACAGGAGCAAGGCGCCGCGCTCGCAGGACGACTGGAACGCCTGTTTGACGGCTATACGCCGCAGCCGTCACTCCTGCACGGCGACCTGTGGAGCGGCAACTGGGCCGTCGCGGACGGCGAGCCCGTCATCTTCGACCCGGCCGTGCACTATGGCGACCGCGAATGCGACATCGCCATGACGCGGCTCTTCGGCGGCTTCGGGCCGGCGTTCTACGCGGCTTACGAGGAATCCTGGCCGCTCGACCCGGGCCATCGCAAGCGCGTGCCTCTCTACCAGCTCTACCACGTCCTCAACCACCTCAATCTCTTTGGCCGCTCATACCTTTCCCGCGCCCTGTCGCTGCTGCGAGAGCTGAGCGCCGTGTGAACTCGGGGCCACCGTTTGGGTCATGTTCCAGAGCCGGGGCAGAGCTCAATCAGTTGGCTATCATGCGGTAAGTGCGAGACTGTGTGCCGACCCTATCTTCGGGAGCGAAGCATGTTGCGACTATCTCTGCTGGTCGGCGCTTGCCTGCTATTCGCGGCGGCCCTGCGCGCCGCGGAACCTGCGCCCTCACTCGACTGGATCGCCGGGCACTGGTGCATGGAGGACGGCGCTGTTGCCATTGATGAGCTCTGGCTGCCGCCGCACGGCGGAGTCGTGCTCGGGCTCAGCCGTACGCGCACGCCTGAGGCGACAGACGGATTCGAGTACCTGCGCATCGTCGAGACGGACGGCGTGCCGAGCTACGTCGCCCAGCCCGGCGGACGGCCGGCGACGGCGTTTCCGATGACCGCTTTCGGTGAGCTGTGGATCCGCTTCGAGAACCCGGAGCACGATTTCCCGCAGCGCATCGAGTACCGCCGGGACGGCGATCGCCTGTACGCGGAGATCGCGGGCCCGGGCGAGCAGGGGGAGGAGCAGGTTATCCGGTTCGACTATGCACGCTGTGAGGTGCGGGCGCTCTGATCCGGTCCAAAAAACCGTCCCCGCGGCGAGAGCCGAACGCCTACAGCGCTTCGTACTCGCCTGATTCTTCCACGACGTAAGGCTCGCCGAGAAAGTCTTCCTGGAAGACGTACAGCCGGGTGCCTTCCGGAGCGGTCAACTCCACGAACGCGCCTTCGAAGCCCGGGAAGGGTTCGTTCCGCATGCCGTGCAATTCGGCAACGCCGAGGAGTGCCTTGCGATCGGGGCATTTGAAGCAAAGTGAGGGCTGCTTCAGGGCGATGCTCTCGGACAGGCCGAGCGCCATACCGTCGGTGTCGAAGCGCATGTGCACGGTGGGCTCCTCGCGCAGGTGGAGGAGGATCGGCGCAAGCGGCGCCCAGAAGCGGCCGGTGTGCATTGCGTCGCGCACCGGCAGCGTCGTCTCGAACCACTCGCCGCACAGCGAACGCGGCAGTTCTTCGAGAGGCGGCGAAAAGGTTCGGGCTTCGAGCATTGCGATCATGTGCCCGTCGCGATCCGCGAAGCCGAGCAGGTTGAACTCGTCGCGATCCGCCTTGAGGTAGCTGAACTCGTACCCGTGATCGGCCATGGCGCGAGCATGCTTTGCGATGTCCGGATGCACGAACGTGAGCGTCGGGCTCTCGAACTCGCGATCGTGCAGGCCGATGCAGAGCTCGCCGTCGCTCACCACGGCATAGCGGTGCTTCCAGACGTCGCCGATCGGCAGCTCCGAGAACCCCAGCGCCTTGTAGAAGGCAAGCGATTCGAGAATATCCGGCGCCCGCACGCTGAACTCGAGGTAGCGGCCGAGCAGGTTCATTTTGCGCTGCCCGCGTCGAAATGCCGCCGTTCCGGCATGCGCTCCTGCGCCAGTGCGCCGTCCGGCCCGGCGGCGTGGCGCGCGATGAGGCCGGCCAGGAAATCGACGTGCTGAGGGGTTTCGTTCAATGCCGGGATG
>CBFGSB010000051.1:0-17824 GCA_965651325.1 uncultured Chromatiales bacterium
GCCCACAGGGACGTGCTCGTGGCCGGCGCCGAAGGCCCCTCCCCCCGGTCGCGGCGCCGCCAGCCACGGCGCTCAAACCGTCATGAACAATGCCCGCACAGACCTTCACGGTGCCCTCAACCGTAAACCGGAAACCGCTCACACAACTCCAACACCTGCCCCCGCACCCGCTGCCCCAACACCTCATTCCCCAAATCATCGAGAACGTCGCAAATCCACCCGGTAACCTGCCGCGTCTCCGCGACACCAAACCCCCGGGTAGTAATCGCAGGCGTCCCAAGCCGCAGCCCGCTGGTAACGAACGGCGAACGCGGGTCGCGCGGCACCGCGTTCTTGTTGACGGTGATGTTCGCGCGGCCGAGCGCGGCATCGGCGTCCTTGCCGGTGATGTCCTTGTCGATCAGGGACAGGAGCATCAGGTGATTGTCGGTGCCGCCGGAGATGATGGAAAACCCGCGCTCGACGAAACCGCCCGCCATCTCACGCGCGTTCTCGACCACTTTCTTCTGGTAGTCCCTGAACTCGGGTTGCAGCGCTTCGAGCAGCGCAACCGCTTTCGCGGCGATGATGTGCATCAGCGGCCCGCCCTGCAGGCCGGGAAACACGAGGGAGTTGAACTTCTTCGTGATCTCGTCGTTCTTGCGCGCGAGAATCAGCCCGCCCCGGGGACCGCGCAGGGTCTTGTGCGTGGTGGTTGTCACGACATCGGCAAACGGGACCGGGTTCGGGTAGAGGCCGGCGGCCACGAGGCCGGCAACGTGCGCCATGTCGACCATCAGCCACGCGCCCACGCTGTCCGCGATATCGCGGAAGCGCTGCCAGTCCAGCACGCGCGAATAGGCGGAGAAGCCCGCGATGATCATGCGCGGCTTGTGCTCGCGCGCGAGCGCCTCCACCTGCTCGTAGTCCAGCAAGCCGGTATCCGCCACCACCCCGTACTGCACGGCATTGAACAGCTTGCCGGAAAAATTCACTTTCGCGCCGTGCGTCAAATGCCCGCCGTCCGCAAGGCTCATGCCGAGGATCGTGTCGCCCGGCTCCAGCAGCGCGTGGCAGGCGGCCGCGTTCGCCTGCGAGCCGGAATGCGGCTGCACGTTCGCGAAATCGGCGCCGAACAGCTTCTTCGCGCGCTCGATCGCGAGCGTCTCGGCAACGTCGACGTATTCGCAGCCGCCGTAATAGCGTTTGCCCGGGTAGCCTTCCGCGTACTTGTTCGTGAGCACCGAACCCTGGGCCTCCAGCACGCGCGGGCTTGCGTAGTTCTCCGAGGCGATCAGCTCGATGTGCTCTTCCTGGCGGCGGGCTTCATCGACGATGGCCTGGAACAGCTCGGAATCGAAGTCCTCGATGCTTCGTGTCTCGGCATACATGCGGTGGGGGTCTCCTGGGGAATGATGGACGGGGAGCGCGCATCTTACCTCGGTTCCCAAATCGACGTGGACCGCGGCCGCGTGAAGGGCGCATCCATGCCGATGCCCGCAATCGGCCAGGGAGCGGTATCAGCGCGCCTTCAGGAACTTGCGAACGCCTGCACCACGCGCGTCCAGGCGCGCGCCAGGTTGCGCCGGTTGTAACCGCCGCCCCCCGTTCCGACGATGCGCCCCTGCGCATGGCGGTCGGCGAGCCGGCAGAGGTCGCGCGCCGCGGTGGCATGCGCCTCCTCCGTGTAGCGCAGGTGCGTGATCGGGTCGCCCTCGAGGCTGTCGGCGCCGCACTGCAGGATGATGAACTCGGGCGCGGCGTCGTCGAGGTACGCGAGCACGCGGGACCACGCCTCCCGGAATTCGTCGTCGCCGGCACCGGGCGGCATCGGGATGTTCAGCTTGGTGCCCTCGGCCTCGCCCTTGCCGGTCTCGTTCGCGGCGCCGGTGCCGGGGTACAGGAAGCGGCCGTCCTCGTGCACGTCGGCGAAGATGGCGTCCGGGTCGTCCTCGAACCCGTAGAACACGCCGTCCCCGTGGTGCGCGTCGATGTCGACGTAGGCGATGCGCCTGAGGCCGTGCTCTTTGCGCAGGTATTCGATGGCCACGCCACAATCGTTGAAGACGCAAAACCCGGCGGCGCCGCCGCGCGCCGCGTGGTGCAGCCCCGCGATCGGCACGAACGCGCGCTTTGCGTCGCCCCGCATGACCGCGTCGACCGCCGCGAGTGTGGTGCCGACGACGTCCGAGGCGGCCTCGAACACGCCCGGGAAGCACGGCGTGTCGCCGCCGTCCAGGAATTCCGTGGAGCCCGCGGCGGAGAGACGCGCCACGCGCTCGATGTACTCGGGCGTATGAAAAAGTGCCAGCTCGGCGCTGGTGGCGCGCCGCGGCTCGGCGTAGCGGATCGCCCCGCCCGGCTCGGCCGCGGCGAGCTCCGCCTGGAAAACGTCGTGGCGATCGGGCCCGAACGGATGGTCGTTGCCGAAGCCGTAGTGCGCCAGCGCGCTGCCGCGGTAGACCAGGACTGGCGCGGGTTCGGCATTCTTGTGTGTCATCGGCGGCTCACGGTTCTCTATTGCGGCGGTATACCGGATAATGCGCGGTTGTTTTCCTGACCGCATCTCCTTATTCCAGTATGGCGCAATACATTTACACAATGAACCGGGTCGCAAAGGTCGTCCCGCCGAAACGCTACATCCTCAAGGACATATCCCTGAGCTTCTTCCCGGGTGCCAAGATCGGGGTGCTGGGCCTGAACGGCTCCGGCAAGTCCACCCTGCTCCGCATCATGGCCGGCATCGACCGCGAGCACGAGGGCGAGGCGCGGCCGCAGCCCGGCATCAACATCGGCTACCTGCCGCAGGAGCCGGAGCTCGACCCCACCAAGGACGTGCGCGGCAACGTGCAGGAAGGCGTCGCGGAAACCGCCGCCCTGCTCGACCGGTTCAACGAGATCAGCATGCAGTTCGCCGAGCCCATGGACGACGAGCAGATGAACGCGCTGCTCGAGGAACAGGGCAAGCTGCAGGACGCGATCGACACCGCCGGCGGCTGGGAGCTCGACCGCAAGCTCGAGGTTGCCGCCGAGGCGCTGCGCCTGCCGCCCTGGGACGCGGACGTCAGTAAGCTTTCCGGCGGTGAGCGGCGGCGCGTGGCGCTCTGCCGCCTGCTGCTGTCCGAGCCCGACATGCTGCTGCTCGACGAGCCGACCAACCACCTGGACGCCGAGTCGGTTGCCTGGCTCGAACGCTACCTCGAGGAATACCCCGGCACCGTCGTTGCCGTCACTCACGACCGCTATTTCCTCGACAACGTCGCCGGCTGGATCCTGGAGCTCGACCGCGGGCACGGCATTCCCTGGGAAGGCAATTATTCCTCCTGGCTGGAGCAGAAGGAGCAGCGCCTCGCGCTCGAGGAGCAGACCGAGAAAGCACGCCGCAAGGCGATGCAGGTGGAGCTGGAGTGGGTCCGTTCCAATCCAAAGGGGCGCCAGGCGAAGTCGAAGGCGCGCCTGAAGCAGTTCGAGGAGATCTCCTCGCCCGCTTACCAGAAGCGCAATGAGACCAACGAGATCTACATCCCGCCGGGGCCGCGGCTCGGCGACGTCGTGATCGAGGTCGAAAACGTCAGGAAAGGCTTCGGCGACAAGCTCCTGATGAACGACCTGAGCTTCATACTGCCGGCGGGCGGCATCGCCGGCATCATCGGCCCGAACGGCGCCGGCAAGACGACCTTGTTCCGGATGATCACAGGGGCGGAAAAGCCCGATGCGGGGACCATCCGCCTGGGCGACAGCGTGCAGCTCGCCGCGGTCGACCAGTCGCGCGCGAGCCTGGACGACAATAAAACGGTCTGGGAAGAAATCTCCGACGGGCAGGACGTGATCCGGGTGGGCAACTACGAGACCCCGTCACGCGCCTACGTGGGCCGCTTCAACTTCCGCGGCACGGACCAGCAGCAGAAGATCGGGCTGCTCTCGGGCGGCGAGCGCAACCGCGTGCACCTCGCGAAGACGCTGAAGTCCGGCGGCAACCTGCTCCTGCTCGACGAGCCGACCAACGACCTCGACGTGGAAACGCTGCGCGCGCTGGAGCAGGCGCTGCTGGAGTTCCCGGGCTCCGCGGTCGTCATCTCGCACGATCGCTGGTTCCTCGACCGCATCGCGACGCACATCCTCGCGTTCGAAGGCGACAGCGAGGTCGTGTGGTTCGCCGGCAATTACGCGGAATACGAGGAAGATCGCAAGAAGCGCCTCGGCGCCGACGCGAACACGCCGCACCGGATCAAGTACAAGCGGCTGGATGCGTGAACCTGCTCGTCGCCATCGCCGCGGTCTTCGGGATTCTCGCTCTCGTCTTCCTGTCGCGGACGGTGTCCTGCACGCGGCGCGGGCGTTTCCTGCGCGCGGGCGGCGCGGGCCTCGGCGGCATCGGCTCGGCGGCGATCGCCGCCGTGGCCGTGCTGCTGGCGCTCATGTATTTCAGCTATGAGCGGCTGACGGCGGAGCAGGTAGTCGCGCAAATCGCCTTCCGGCAGCTCGGCCCGGACGCGTACCAGGCGCGGCTCATGGTCGACGGCCAACTGGATCGCTTCTACGAGCTGCGCGGCGACGAATGGCAGTTGGACGCGCGGCTGGTCACCTGGGAGCCGCCCGTGACGGTGCTCGGCCTGGATCCCGTTTACAAGCTGGAACGACTGAGCGGTCGCTATACCGACATCCGCCGCGAACGCAGCGAGGAACGAACCGTGTACGACCTGGCGGAAGGCAGCGCGTTCGACGTCTGGGCGCTGGCGCGGCAGTATCCCGCCCTGACCCCCGGTATCGACGCGTACTACGGCAGCGCCACTTACGTACCAATGGCCGACGGCGCGCGCTTCGAGGTTTCCCTGAGCCGCGATGCCCTGGTGGCGCGCCCCGCGAACGAGCAGGCCCGCGCGGCGGTCGGCAAGTGGTCTGACGTTTCCATGTAGAGCCGCGCGAGCCGCGATTCCCGCACGGCGCCGGATTATGTCGAACGCATCCGAGCGCCAAACGGCGCCACGGGTATACTGGTTCGGACGCCGTGCGAACCACACAACAATGACGCGGCGCCGAGAACAAGAACATGAGCATCACCATCACGCGCGATCGCACGGTGCACGACCAGGCCGGCGAGCACTTCGGCCTCGAATGCCCCTACTGTGGCGTCTATTCACACATGACGCCGCAGTCGGTGCCGGACATCCCCACCGTGCTGGGCCACCGTCCGAAACACGTCGGGCTCGTCTACCAGTGCGATGCCTGCCACGCACCGGTCTTCCTGCGTTTCGCGGTGAAGGAGTTCGGCGAGGACGCCGTCGAGCTGTACCGGAACTTCCTCGAGCTCGAGCGGCCGAAGGAAAAATTCCCGTTCTCCTACCTGCCGGGCCACACGGAGCTCCTGTTCCGCGAAGCCCTCGCCTGCTATTCGAGCAACAGCTTCAACGCTTTCGCTTCGATGTGCCGCCGCTCCGCCGAGAGCGCCTTCGCGGCGATGGGTGAGAACGGCAAGCTGCGTGCGTTCGACGAGGTACTGGCTGCCCAGGACATCGCGGAAATCGACGACGAGAGCTTTGCCCCGATCAAGCAGGTCCTGTTCGAAGCCGAACAGGGAGACCTGCCCCTCCTCAACCGCGCCCAGGCCGGCATCCTGCTCGAAGTGATGAAGGACCTCTTTTACCAGTGCTTCGTGCGCCGCGGGAAGCTGACCCGCGCGATCAAGGTGCGGCGGTTCTTCGTACAGGAAGCGAACGGCTAGGTCATCCCAGTGCCACGCGGGCATTGCGGAAGAGGCGCAGCCAGGGGCCGTCGTCGCCCCACTCCGGAGGATGCCAGGAATGCTGCGTCGTGCGCACGCTGCGCTCGGGGTGCGGCATGGTCACGGTGACGCGGCCGTCGGCGCTCGTCCAGCCGCAGATACCTTCCGGAGAGCCATTCGGGTTGGCCGGATAGGTTTCCGTCGGGCGGCCGTAGTTATCGACGTAGCGCAAGGCGATGAAAGGGCCGGCCGTCTGCCGTTGCCCGGCGCTCGCAAAAACCACCCGGCCTTCACCGTGCGAGGTGACGATCGGCAGGCGCGAGCCTTCCATCCCCGCCAGCCAGAGCGACGGGCTGCGCCCGACCTCGACCAGGCTCAGTCTCGCCTCGAACTGCTCCGATTCGTTCCGCGCGAGCGCAGGCCAGTGGCCGGTGCCCGGGATGATTTCCGTGAGCCGCGCGAGCATCTGGCAGCCGTTGCAGCTTCCGAACGCAAGCGTATCGGCGCGCGTGAAAAACGCCTCGAACTGGTCCCGGGTACGAGCGTTGTAGAGGATGGATTTCGCCCAGCCGCCGCCCGCGCCGAGCACATCGCCGAACGAGAAGCCGCCGCAGGCGACCAGGCACTGGTAGTCCGCCAGCGTTTCGCGACCCTCCAGTAGGTCGCTCATGTGCACGTCGACCGGCTCGAAGCCGGCCCGCAGGAAAGCGGCCGCCATCTCGTGCTGGCTGTTGACGCCCTGCTCACGCAGGATCGCAACTCGCGGGCGTGTGCCACCGACGAACGGCGCGGCAACGTTTTCGTCCCGATTGAACGCGAGGCGCACGTTGAGGCCCGGGTCCTCGCGATCGAGGATGCGGTCGAATTCCTGCTGCGCGGTTGCGGGATTGTCGCGCAGTGACTGGAGCCTGTGGCTCGTCTCCGACCAGGCACGTTGGAGGTCGATGCGGTCGAAGCGCGCGATAACCGCGCCGCCGCTCCGGATCGTCAGGCGATCATCGGAATCCACGGAACCCAGGTCGACACCGCGCAAGCCGTGACGCTCGAGCACCGCCTGCACATCGCCGCAGCGGCTGGCGGCTGCTTGCACCACGCCGCCCAGCTCTTCGTTGAACAACTCCGCCAGCAGGTCGGGTTCCGTGCCGGCCAGGTCCAGCGTGACGCCCAGCCGCCCCGCGAACATCATCTCCGCAACCGTAACAAGCAAGCCGCCATCCGAACGGTCGTGATACGCGAGGATGAGCCGTTGCCTGCGCAGCTCCTGCAGCGCGTCGAAGAACTTGCGCAATCGTGACGGCGCTTGCAGGTCCGGCGCCGCGCCGCCGTGACGCGCAAACACCTGCGTCAGGCACGAGCCGCCAAGACGGTTCTCGCCGTCCGCGAGATCGATCAGCAGCAACCTGCTCGGCTCGCCGACGCGCTGCAGCTCCGGCGTCAGGTGCTGCCGCACGTCGGAGACGGGCGCAAACGCGGACACGATCAGCGATACCGGGGAGACCACGCGATGCGCCCCGGTGTCGTCGGACCAGCTCGCTTGCATCGACAGCGAATCCTTGCCCACGGGAATCGCCAGGCCGAGGTCGCGGCACAGCGCGGCGACCGCCTCTACCGTATCGAACAGCCGCGCGTCTTCTCCGGGATGGCCGGCCGCCGCCATCCAGTTGGCGGACAGGCGCACCTGCCGCAAATCGTCGATCGCCGCGGCCGCGATGTTGGTGATGGCCTCGCCGACGGCCATGCGCCCGGAGGCCGGTGCGTCGAGCACCGCGAGCGGCGTCCGTTCGCCCATCGCCATGGCCTCGCCGGTCGCGCTCTCGAATCCGCTTGCGGTGATCGCCACGTCACTGACCGGTACCTGCCACGGCCCCACCATCTGGTCGCGCACCGAGAGCCCACCGACGCTGCGGTCACCGATGTGGATCAGGAAGGATTTGTCCGCCACCGCCGGAAAGCGCAGCACGCGCTCGACGGCATCCTCGAGGCCGATGCCCGCCAGGTCGAGCTCGACCTCGGGCGGCTGCACGCGGGCGACGTCGCGCAGCATCTGCGGCGGCTTGCCGAGCAGCATCTGCATCGGCATGTCCACCGCCAGGTTGTCGAAGCGGCGGTCGCTCACGACGAGCCGCCGGTCGTCCGTCAACGTGCCGATGACGGCGAACGGGCAGCGCTCGCGCTCGCACAACGCCGTGAACTCCGCGATCCGGTCCGCCGCGACAATCAGCACGTAGCGCTCCTGCGCCTCGTTGCACCACAATGCGAGCGGCGACATGCCCGGCTCGGCGGTCGGCACCTCGCGCAATTCGACGCGCGCGCCGAGCGCGCTGTGATCCACGGCTTCGGGCACCGCGTTCGACAGGCCGCCTGCACCGACGTCGTGAATGAGCAGGATCGGGTTGTCGCGTCCCATCGCCGTGCAGCGGTCGATCACCTCCTGCGCGCGCCGCTGCATTTCGGGATTGCCGCGCTGCACCGATGCGAAATCGAGCTCTTCCGTGCTGGCACCGCTCGCAAGGCTCGAGGCCGCGCCGCCGCCGAGCCCGATCAGCATCGCCGGACCGCCGATGACGACGATTTTCGCTCCCGCGGGCACGTCGATCTTGCGCGCGTGCTCCGCGCGCACGTTGCCCATGCCGCCCGCAATCATGATCGGTTTGTGATAGCCGCGGATCTCACCCTCCGGCAGGCCCGGCAGCCGCGACTCGAACGTGCGGAAGTAGCCGCACAGGTTCGGCCGGCCGAACTCGTTGTTGAAGGCCGCGCCGCCGATCGGTCCTTCGAGCATGATCTCGAGCGGCGTCGCCATGCGCGCAGGCCTGGCAACCGGCGTCTCCCAGGGCTGCGGAAAGCCCGGAATATCCAGGTTGGAGACGGTAAAACCGGTGAGACCCGCCTTCGGCCGCGCGCCGAGGCCCGTCGCGCCTTCGTCGCGGATTTCCCCGCCCGACCCCGTCGCCGCGCCGGGAAATGGCGAGATCGCGGTCGGGTGGTTGTGCGTTTCCACTTTCATGAGAATGTGGATCGGCTCCTCCACGTAGCGGTATTGCCGGCTCGCCGCCGTCGTCAGCAACTTCGCGCCGTTCCAGCCTTGCATTACCGCGGCGTTGTCCGAATAGGCGGAGAGAATGCCGGCCGGGCTTGCATCCGTGGTGCTGCGGATCATGCCGAACAGGTTCTCGTCCCTTGGCACCCCGTCGATGATCCACTCGCCGCGGAAGATCTTGTGACGGCAGTGCTCGGAGTTGGCCTGCGCGAACATCATCAGCTCGACGTCCGTCGGGTCGCGCCCGAGCTGCGCGTAGTTGTCGCACAGGTATTCGATCTCGTCGGCCGACAGCGCGAGGCCGAGCTCCGCGTTCGCACGTTGCAGCGCCGCCTTGCCTTCGGCCTGCAGGGGCACGGTTTGCAGCGGCAACGGCGCGTGCGCCTCGAACAACTGTCCGGCCTGCTCCGGTGAGAGCAGCAGCGCCTCGGTCATGCGGTCGACGAGAACCGTGCCTGCCGCCGCGAGCTCCTGCGGCGACAGCTTCGAGGCGGCCTGCAAGGCATAGCAAATGCCTCGCTCGATGCGTTCTACGGCCTGGAGCCCGCAAGCGTGCGCGATATCCGTGGCCTTGCTGGACCAGGGCGAGATGGTGCCGGGGCGCGGCAGCACGAGGAAGCTTTGCTCACCCGCGGACGGCCGCTCGCCGGGCTCACCGGAGAGCAGCAGCGCCTGCAGCCGCCGCTCTTCTGCCGGCGCGAGGGGCCCGTTCAGCGCGATGAAATACCGGTAGTGCGCCGATAGCGTCGAGACCCGCGGATCCGCGGCTTGCAGCCGTGCCAGGCGCTTTGCCAGCCGGAACCCCGACAGCGCGCGCTGGCCCGGCAGCTCGTGGAGCGCACCGGGGCGGCGTGAAACGTCGGTGGCGCCTGCGGACATCGTTATTCCGACGCCTTGCCTCCGCCTCCCGGCGTGTAAACCGGCACCGGGAACTGCGCCACGTTGCCCCCTTCCAGCCGGGAGATTTTGCTGGTGCCCTCCTTTTCCACCTCGTCGATGCGGATGACCGAGTGCATCGGCAGGTAAGTCCTTTTCACACCTTCGAATTCCGACTTGATCTTTTCCTCGGAAGGATCGACGACCACCGAGCTGCGTTTGCCGAAAACGAGCTTTTCCACCTCGACGAAACCGAACAGCGCGCCGTGCCCGACCTTGCGGGCATAGATTTCGTAAACCTGTCCCTGGCTCATGAAAACGATCTTGTACAGCCGGCTGTCGCTCATCGGGTGCGTTCCGTATCCGTGGGTGAGCGCGAAGTCTACCCAAAAAGCCGCGGCAAAACCGCCGCGGCGGCCCGGCTGCATGCTGCCGTATATGGGCCAACCAGCGCATTCCGGAGGGGGGCGGTGCCGGGATGTTAAATCGGCTTTGTGTGACCGGTTTGGCATCGCACGCGCTTGATTCCCGGCAATATTTGCAAAAAACCCGGCCGCCGAGGGCGGGCGTTGCCGCATTATTGTTGCCGCATTAAGAGAGAGAGCATGGCGCTGCAGCTTGAGATAACGAGCGATCACAAAAAATTGCTGGGCGATGATTACATCCGCGAGTTCACTACCTCCGGCGGCACGATCGGCCGCGCCCTCGAGAATGACTGGATCCTGCCGGACCCCGAACGTTTCATTTCGGGCCGTCACGCGACGATCGACTTCCGGAGCGGGGCCTGGTACCTCGCCGACATCAGCACCAACGGCGTCTATATCAACAGCGAGACCGAACCGCTGGGCCGCGGCAATCCTCGTCGTCTGTTCGACGGCGATCGCCTGCGCATGGGCGATTTCGAGCTGCTCGTGAAACTCGACGAGGGCGAAGAGATCGAGGTGCCGCCACCCGCACCGATGTCGGTGGTGCCGGACCATCCGGAGCTGCTGCTGCCGGAAGAATCGATGCGCTCGAGCATCCAGCTTCTCGACGAGGAAGAGCTCACCGGTGACGCGGCGTTCCAGTCGACGCTGTTCGGCAGCGCAAAAACGACGCGCCGCATGAACTCGCCCAAGCCCGCCGCTCGCCCGGCAGTCGCCAAGCCGGTGGCCGCGCGCAAGCCAGCGCCGAAACCGGCGCGCGAGCCGCAGTCGCCCGAGGATCTGTTCGACGATTTCCTGGGCGGGCTCGGCATTTCGCGCACTGACCTGCCGGCCTCAATCGAGATCTCGGAGGTGATGTACAACTCCGGGCAGGTGTTGCGCGAGTTCGTCGCGGGCATGATCGAGCTGCTGATCGCGCGCGCGAACCTGAAGAGCATGTTCCAGCTCGACCAGACCACCGTGCTGCCCCGCCACAACAACCCGCTGAAGCTTTCGGAGAACACCGACGAGTTGCTCAAGCAGTTGCTGGTCGGCAAGGAAGGTGAGTACCTGGGGCCTCTCGACAGCGTGCGCGAAGTCTCGCGCGACCTGAAGTTCCACCAGGACGCCATGGTCGACGCGATGGCGGCGGCCCTCCAGGAATTCATCGCCCGCTTCGAGCCGATGGAGCTGCAGGAAGGCTTCGACGCGAACCTGCGCCGCAAGCCGCTGATCGATGCGCTCACGAAGATGAAGTACTGGCAGCAGTACTGCGATCTCTACCCGGTCATGACCCAGCCAGGCTCCGGCCCGTTCCCGCACATCTTCGCCGAGGAGTTCGTGCACGCCTACGAGAAGAGCCTCGCGGACGCCAAACGCGTCGACCGCAGCAACAGCGAAGCGGCTTAACGATTCCTGCGGTTCTCGATGATGTCGGCGACCACGGACGGGTCGGCCAGCGTCGAGGTGTCGCCGAGGTTCCCGTGATCGTTCTCCGCCACCTTGCGCAGGATGCGCCGCATGATCTTGCCGGAGCGCGTCTTCGGCAGGCCGGGCGCCCATTGGATGAAGTCCGGGGTCGCGATCGGGCCGATCTCCTTGCGCACCCAGGCGCGCAGCTCCGCGAGTAGCTCGTCGCTCTGCGCGACGCCTTCCATCAGCGTCACGTAAGCGTAGATGCCCTGCCCTTTCACCTCGTGCGGGCAACCGACGACCGCGGCTTCCGCCACCAGGGCATGCGCGACCAGCGCGCTTTCGACCTCGGCCGTGCCCATGCGATGCCCGGACACGTTCAGCACGTCGTCGACACGACCGGTTATCCAGTAGTAACCGTCCTCGTCGCGGCGCGCGCCGTCGCCGGTCGTGTAGAAACCCGGGTTCGCCGTGAAATAGGTTTCGATGAACCGCTGGTGATCGCCGTACACCGTGCGCATCTGCCCCGGCCAGCTTCCCTTGAGCACGAGGTTGCCGCTGGCGGCACCTTCGAGCACGCGGCCTTCGTTGTCCACGATCGCGGGCTCGATGCCGAACAGCGGCTTCGTTGCCGAGCCAGGCTTCAGGTCGGTCGCTCCCGGCAGCGGGCTGATCAGGATGCCGCCGGTTTCCGTCTGCCACCAGGTGTCGATGACCGGGCAGCGCTCCTCGCCGACGACGCGGTAATACCATTCCCAGGCCTCGGGGTTGATCGGCTCGCCGACGCTGCCCAGGAGCCTGAGGCTCTTGCGTGACGTGCGCTTGACCGGCTCCTCGCCGAAGCGCATCAGCGCGCGTATCGCCGTCGGCGCGGTGTAGCAGATGTTCACCTGGTGCTTGTCGCAGATCTCCCAGAACCGCGACGGCGTCGGGTAGTTCGGCACGCCTTCGAACATGAGGGTAATCGCGCCGTTCGCGAGCGGGCCGTACACGATGTAGCTGTGGCCCGTCACCCAGCCGACGTCCGCGGTGCACCAGTACACGTCACCGGGGTGATAGTCGAACACGAGCTCGTGGGTCTGGGCGACGAACACGAGGTAGCCACCTGTCGTGTGCAGCACGCCTTTCGGCTTGCCCGTCGAGCCCGAGGTATAGAGGATGAACAACGGGTCTTCCGCGTTCATCTCCTCGCACGGGCAATCGGCATCGACCTCCTGCTCCAGCTCGTGCAGCCAGACGTCGCGCCCTTCCACCCAGTCCACGTCCGCGCCGGTGTGGCGCACTACCAGCACCTTCTCGAGCGTCGTGACACCCGGGTTCTCCGCGGCACGGTCGACATTCGACTTGAGCGGGATCGCCTTGGCGCCGCGCACGCCCATGTCCGCGGTCACCACGATATTCGAGTCGCAATCCTGGATCCGGCCGGCCAGCGCGTCCGGTGAGAAGCCGCCGAACACCACGGAATGGATGGCGCCGATGCGCGCACAGGCGAGCATCGCGACGGCGGCCTCGGGGATCATCGGCATGTAGATGGTGACGCGGTCCCCCTTCTTCGCACCGATCTCTTTCAGCACGTTGGCGAAGCGGCAGACGCGCTCGTGCAGCTCGCGATAGGTGATCTTCAGGTCGCGGGCGGGGTCGTCGCCTTCCCAGATGATGGCGACGTCGTTCCCCTTGGTGTCGAGGTGCCGGTCGATGCAGTTGTAGCAGGCATTCAGCGTGCCGTCGGCGTACCAGCGGATGTGCAGGTCGTCGGCATCGAACGATACGTCCTTCACGGTCGTGAAGGGTTTGATCCAATCGAGGCGCGCGGCCTGCTCCGACCAGTAGCCCTCGTTATCCTCGATGGAACGCCGGTACGTCTCCTCGTATGTTTCCCGGTCGATGTGAGCGCGTTTCGCGAACGCGTCCTTTACCTCGTACGTCTTGCTCATGCTCCTGCCTTCTTCTGCTGTTCCGCATCCAGGCGCTCCGCGAGCTCGAGCACGCGCCGCGCCTGCAACCAATGAGGCCTGTCGATCATTTCACCGTCCATGCCGAGCGCACCCGCGTCCGGATTGGCGTCGAACAGGGCGACGATGCGCTGCGCCCGCTCGATCTCGTCGGCGCCCGGCACGAAGGCCCGGTTGATACCCTCGACCTGGGACGGATGAATGGCCAGCATACCGCAAAAGCCGTCGCGCCTTGCCCGGTTGGCGTAGGCTTCGAGACCGGCGGCGTCGCGGAAGTCGGTAAAGACGGTGTCTATCGCCGGCACTTCCGCGGCGGCGGCAGCCACCAAGCACAGCGAGCGCGCGAGCTCGAACGTCGGCAGCCAGCGGCCCTGCTCGTCACGGATTGCCGTTGCGCCGAGCGCGGCGCTCAGGTCTTCCGCGCCCCAGGTGAGACCGGCGAGCCGCGGCATCGGCTGCGCGTACCCGTCGAGCGACAGGAGGGCTGCCGGGCGCTCCGTGGCGATCGGCAGGATGCGGGTTTCGCCGAGCGGCAGGTTGTTCTCCTGCTCCAGTGCGTCGAGCATCTCGGCAAGCCGCAGCGCATCGGCGGGGCCGCGCGGCTTCGGCAGCACGATTCCCGCGGGCGCCACCGGCATCAGCTCCGCGAGGTCCGCGAGCGCGTCGTCCGTGTCCAGCGGGTTGATGCGCACCCAGAGCGCCGGCGCGTGCTCGCCCTCGAGGAACGCTCGCGCCAGGCCGCGCGCCCGCGGCCGCTCGCGCGGCGCGACCGAGTCTTCGAGATCGACGATCACCGCGTCGGCACCACTGGCCGCCGCCTTCTCCAGCTTCCGCTCGCTGTCCGCGGGCACGAACAGGAAACTGCGCGTCACCGGCCTGCGCCTCCCCTCATTTCGGCTGCCGCAGCATCAAGGCGGAACGCTTGCACACACCCACCAGCTCGTCGTGCTGGTTGTACGCCCTGTGGCTGAAGACCACGATGCCGTTGTCCGGGCGGGAGCGGCTCTCGCGGAGCTCCAGCACCTCGGTTTCGATGCGGATGGTGTCGCCGTGGAACAGTGGCTTCGGGAAGCGCACCTCGTCCCAGCCGAGGTTCGCGACCGTCGTGCCGAGCGTCGTGTCCCCGACCGAGATGCCGACCATGAAACTGAGCGTCAGGCAGCTATTGACGAGCGGCCGGCCGAACTCCGTCTGCTTGCAGTATTCCGCATCGAGGTGCAGCGGCGCCGGGTTGTGCGTCAGCGCCGTGAAGAAGACGTTGTCCGCTTCGGTGATCGTGCGGCGGATCGGGTGATCGAAGGTCTGCCCGACCTCAAATTGTTCGAAGTATAAGCCCGGCATTCGCCCCGTCCGCTGCCCCGGAAAAGTCCGTTACCGGCCTCATCATAGCAATTCCGGCGTTTTTCCGTGACCCACGCTGGCGGTTTGCGCAAGCCGGCGTATATGCTAGCGCCCTGCAAAAAGCCGTAATGGGAATCAAACAAGAATGAAGGGACGGGCGATCTCCGTCGGCAAGCAGGAAGTTCCACCCGGAAGCCGCAAGACGGTCGCACTGGCCGTCGCCAACCTCTACACCAACACCCACCTGAGCATGCCGGTGCACGTGGTGAACGGGCGGCGGGACGGGCCGACGCTGTTTCTCACCGCGGCCATCCACGGCGACGAGCTGAACGGCATCGAGATCATCAAGCGCTTCCTCAAGCGCTCGCTCCTGAAAGGCCTGCGCGGCCGCATCCTCGCGGTGCCCATCGTCAACGTGTTCGGCTTCATCGAGCAGTCCCGTTACCTGCCCGACCGTCGTGACCTGAACCGCTCGTTCCCCGGCCGCGGCTCCGGCTCGCTGGCAGGAAGGCTCGCGCACCTGGTCTCAACGGAGATCGTCGCGCGGGCCGATTACGGCATCGATCTCCATACGGGCGCCGTCGACCGCACCAACCTCCCGCAGGTGCGCGCCAACCTTTCGGACCCGGACACGCGGCGGATGGCGCACGCGTTCGGCGCGCCGGTTGTGATCGACGCCAATGTGCGCGAAGGTTCGATCAGGCAGCACGCCGGCGACAGCGGCGTGCCAACCCTCCTGTACGAAAGCGGCGAAGCCCTGCAGTTCGACGAGCTGTCGATTCGGGTCGGCATCCGCGGTATCGTGCGGGTGATGCGTGAGCTCGGGATGCTACCGCCCGATTCCGGCCCGCGGAACACGCCGACACCGATCTACACCAACGCGACCACCTGGGTCCGGGCGCCCATGAGCGGCCTCATACAATCGCGCTGCCGGCTCGGCCAGCAGGTGCGTGCCGACCAGGTGCTCGCGCGGATCAGCGACCCGTTCGGCGAGGTGGAGGTCGACGTCCGTGCGACCACGGGCGGCATCGTCATCGGCCGCAGCACCTCGCCGCTGGCGCATGAGGGTGACGCACTCATCCACCTGGCGCGTTTCGACGACACGCGTGAGGCGAAGGCCACCGTCGAGGAGTTTCAGCAGACGAATGGTATCGACACGAGCTGGGGCTGAAGGAATGATCACGGTCGGATGGCGCGAATGGGTGAGCCTGCCCGAGCTCGGCATCAAGCGCATCAAGGCGAAGATCGACACCGGCGCGCGGACGTCGGCACTGCATGCCTTTCATGTCGAAGCGGCCGACCGTGACGGCGAGGAATGGGTGCGCTTCAAGCTCCACCCGAAGCAGCGGCGGACCGACGTCGAGTGTGTCTGCGAAGCGCGCGTGAAGGACCGCCGGGTAGTGTCGGATTCCGGCGGCCACCGGGAGCTGCGTTACGTGATCGAAACGCCGGTCGAGATCGCCGGGCACCGCTGGCCGATCGAGATCACGCTCACGGCGCGCGACGACATGCGGTTCCGCATGCTGCTCGGGCGCACCGCATTGCGCGGGCGTATGCTGATCGATCCGGCGCGTTCGTACCTGACGCGCCCGCCGCGCCATTCGAAAACAGGAGCAGCCAAATGAAGATCGGCATTCTCTCACGCAACCGGAGGCTCTATTCGACGCGGCGGCTGGTCGAGGCTGCCAACGAGCGCGGACACGACGTCCGCGTGATCAATCACCTGCGCTGCTACATGAACATCGCGAGCTTCAAGCCGAGCATTCACTACGATGGCGCGATGCTTCCGCAGATGGACGCGATCATCCCGCGCATCGGCGCGTCCGTAACCTTCTACGGCGCGGCGGTAGTTCGCCAGTTCGAGATGATGGGGACGTTTTCCCTAAATGAATCCGTCGCGATTTCCCGCTCGCGCGACAAGCTGCGCTCCCTGCAGCTGCTCGCGCGGCGCGGCATCGGGCTGCCGGTGACCGGCTTCGCGAACTCCCCCGACGATACCGCCGACCTGCTGAACCTCGTCGGCGGCGCGCCGGTCATCCTGAAGCTGCTCGAAGGCACGCAGGGCAAAGGCGTCGTGCTGGCAGAGACGCGCAAGGCGGCGGAAAGCGTCGTGGAAGCTTTTCGTAACCTCAACGCCAACTTCCTCGTGCAGGAATACATCAAGGAAGCGGGCGGCGCGGACATCCGCTGCTTCGTCATTGGCGAGAAGGTGGTGGCGTCCATGATGCGGCAGGCGCAGGAGGGCGAGTTCCGTTCGAACCTGCACCGCGGCGGGACGGCAAAGCTGATCAAGATTACGCCGGAGGAGCGCTCTACGGCCGTGCGCTCCGCCAAGATCATGGGGCTGAACGTCGCGGGCGTGGACATCCTGCGCTCCAATCACGGGCCCGTGGTGCTGGAAGTCAACTCTTCACCGGGTCTCGAAGGCATCGAGCAGGCAACGGGCAAGGACATCGCCGGCATGCTGATCGCGTACATCGAGAAGCACGCGAAGGCGGGGAAAACGCGCACCAAGGGCGCGGGCTGATTGCTTACGGCGCAGGCGCTCCCGGGCCTGCTGCTGCCTCCTGCCGCCGCTCCCCGATCCACCCGCCGAGCACTCCCGCAAGGAACGGCACCAGCCCGCCGGCGACCAGGGCGCCGAGCGAGAAGTTGCCCGAGATGAGCAGCGCGATGAGCACGGCTGCCGCCGCGGAGATACCTGGCTCGAGGATGGTCCGGCCCCGCGATTTCAGGCCGACGATGAACCCGCCGATTGCGAACGCGAGAAAATTCACGAGGGCCACGAGCGCCATCTGCCCACCGCTGAGCTGGATTTGCGCCGGGTCGGTGATGCCTTCGAGCTGCGGCGCGAGGAACAGCCCGAGCACGATGCCCGCGACGATGTTCAGGGCGAGCATGATCAGCACGCCGAAGCCGATCCATTTCCAGTCGAGGTTGCTCATGCGTGTCTCCAAAGGGGTAGCGCTGTTAAAGGCTAGCAGTTGGCAGGATACGCAGCGTTTTTGTTGGCGTAAATAGCTGATCTGCATTGGTAATTGAACGGGATCTGGTTATAATACCAGTCCTGTTTTTACAGCCAGGAGCGCCGCCATGA
>CBFGSB010000052.1:0-17820 GCA_965651325.1 uncultured Chromatiales bacterium
AGCCGGCGCCCACCTTAAAGACACATCGGTCAACCTGCAAGGGCATCAGCAACGCGTGCGCGTATGGCGTCGTTGTCAGCCCCCCAGGGCGCGCACCAGCGCCGCGCTGGCATCGAGCCGTGCCTGCCGCGCCTGCACCAGCGCATCCTCGGCCCCGAGCAGCGTGCGCTGGCTGTCCAGCAGCGCCAGCAGGTCGATTGCGCCCGCGTCGAACCGGACGCGCGCGAGGCGATAGGCCTCTCGCGCCTGTGCGGCCGTCTGCTCGAGCAGCTCGATCCGGCGCTCGCTGGTCGTCACCGCCGAGAGCGCATTTTCCACGCCGGCGAGGGCAAGCAGCACGGTCAGCGCGTAATTCTCCGCTAGCTCCTGCCGAACCGCCCGGCTCAACTCGACCCGGCCGCGCAGCTCACCGCCCGCGAAGAGCGTCTGCGCGAGCGAAGCGGAGAGTGTCGCGACGGTAGTCGACCCGGCGTCGAGCAGGCCCGTGGCAGCGGCCGACACCGACAGAGCGAGGTCTGGCAGCAGCGCCGCGCGCGCCACGCCGAGGTCGGCATTGGCCGCGAGCAGGGCTGTCTCCGCCGCCCGGATATCCGGGCGGCGCAGAAGCAGCCCGGCGGGCAAGCCCGGATCGACAGTCGGCAGGGCTATGGATGCGAGCGAGCGTTGCTGGATGTCCAGCGAGCTCGACGTCGTACCCAGCAGCACCGCCAGGGCGTTACGCGTCTCGACCCCCGCCTGTTGCAGCGACGGCAGTTGCGCCTCGATGTTGAGCAGCACGGTGCGCTGCTGCGCCACGTCCAGCGCGGTCGCCGCGCCGTTGTCGAAGCGCACCTGGATCAACCGCATCAGCTCGCGCGCCGAATCGAGGTTGCGCAGCGCGATGCGGGTGCGATCCTCCAGCCCCAGGAGCTGGAAATAGGCGAGCGCCACCTCCGTTTGCAGGTCGAGCAGCACGGCGTCGCGATTCAATTCGCTGATGGCCAGCCGCAATGCCGCGCTCTCGCTCGCGTTGCGCTGCGCACCCCAGAGATCGACCGCGTAATTGACCGAAAAGCCGACCCGGCCATCGTCCGAGGTGACGCGCTGGCCGTTGGCCGTCCGATCGTGCGATACGGAAGCGCTCGCGCTCGCGAACGGCCAGAGCGCGGCGCGGGCAATCCGCAGGCTGGCGCGAGCCTGCTCGACGCGAGCGACGGAAGCGGCAAGGTCGTGGTTGCCGGAGACCGCGTCGGCTACCAGCCGGTCGAGCTCCGCGGAACCGAACTCGCGCCACCAGTCCGGCGCGGGAACGCGGGCGTCCTCGACCTCTGCGGCGTGTTCCCATTGCGCGGGCACGGGCAGCTCCGGCACGTCGTAGGCCGGTGCAAGATTGCAGCCCGCAAGCGCGGCGGGCAGCAGGAAGCATGCGACATTGATCCTCATTCCGACGCCAGTGCAGCAACCGGGTCCATGCGAGCCGCCTTGCGCGCGGGCAGGTAGCCGAACAGGAGGCCCGTCGCGAACGCGGAAGTGAAGGCCAGCACCGGCGGGGCCAGCGTGAACTCGACGCGGGTGCCGAACGCGTCCACCGCGAAACCTGTCGCGAACCCGAGCGCGACGCCGATGAGGCCGCCGATACCGCAGACGACCAGCGCCTCGGTGTTGAACTGCAGCAGGATATTGCCGCGGCGCGCGCCGGTCGCCATTCGCACGCCGATCTCGCGCGTGCGTTCCGTGACGTTGACCAGCATGATGTTCATGACCCCGATGCCGCCGACCAGGAGCGAGATCGCGGCCACGGTGCCCAGCAGCACGGTCAGCGTGTTCTGGGTCGTCTCGACGGTCTCGACGATCGAGGTCGTGCTGCGCACGCGGAAATCCTCGGTGCCGTGGCGCTGCAGCAGGAGCTGCTCGATGGCTTCCTGGGTCCTGTCCGCGAGCGCGGCCGACTCGATCTTGACGTTGAGCGAGCTCAGGTACTGCTGCCCGAACAGGCGGATGAACCCGGTCGACAGCGGCACGAGCGCGACATCGTCCATGTCGGAGCCCCAGGGGGTGGCGCCTTTCGGCTCCAGCACGCCGATCACCTCGAAGGGCACGTTGCCGATGAGCACGTAGCTGCCGATGGGGTCCTCGCCGCCGGGAAACAGGTTGTCGACGACCGTCGTGCCGAGCACGACGACCGCGGCGTAGCTCTGCACGTCGTTGTCGTTGATGAAGCTGCCCGCCTGCAGGCGCCAATCCTGCGTTTGCCGATAACCGGGCCATACGCCGTAGACGCTGCTGCGATAGTCGATGCGCCCGGCGCGCAGCGTCGCGGAGCCGCGCCGCTCCGGTGACACGACGGCCACGTTCGGCAGGCGCGCGACGGCTGTGGCGTCATCCGGCACCAGGGTCGCAATCTCGCCGCTCGAGCGCTGCCCGGGAGCGCCCGGCCGCACCAAAAGCAGGTTGCTGCCCATCGCCTGGATGCGCTCGAGGATCTCCTGCTTGCTGCCGTTACCGATACCGAGCATCGTCACGACCGCCGCCACGCCGATTACGACGCCGAGCAGCGTCAATGCGCTGCGAAACACGTTGGCGCGCAGCGAGCGCAGCGCCATCTTCACCGCTTCGGTAAGGTCCGGCAGCCAATGGGGATGGCGCGCTCCCTGCTGGCGCACGAGACCGGCCGCACTCAGCCTGCCCGGCCCGGTATCGTCGATGACGCGCCCGTCCTTCACGCGGATTACGCGGTCCGCATGCTCGGCGACCTTGCGATCGTGCGTGATGAGGATGATCGTGCGCCCTTCTTCGTGCAGCCGGGTGAGCAGCTTCAGCACCTCCTCGCCGCTGACGCTGTCCAGCGCCCCGGTCGGCTCGTCGGCGAGGATCACCTCCGCGTCGTTCATCAGCGCACGGGCGATCGAAACACGTTGCTGCTCGCCGCCGGAGAGCTGGTTCGGCCGGTGCTCGACGCGCCCGCCGAGCCCGAGCATGGTGAGCAGCTCGCGCGCCCGCGCCTCGCGCTGGCGCTTGCTGCGCCCGGCATAGATGGCCGGGAGCTCGACATTCTCGGCGGCGGATAATGACGCCAGCAGGTTGTAGCGCTGGAAGACGAAGCCGAAGGTATCGCGGCGCAGCGCGGCCAGGTCATCCGGCGGCAGCGCCGCGACATCCACGCCGTTCACCCGGTAATGCCCGTGGCTCGGCCGGTCGAGGCAGCCGATGATGTTCATGAGCGTCGACTTGCCGGAGCCGGACGGGCCCATGATGGCAACGAACTCACCGCGCGCGATCTCGAGGCTCACGTGATCGAGCGCGCGTACCTCGGACGTGCCGCTCCCGTACACGCGGCTGACGTTGTGCAGGGAAATATCCCCGCGGGTGCCCGGCGCGGCCGCGGCGCGCGCTTCGATGGGCTCGACGTCAAAAGCGGAGCGCACGCCCACGGCCTCCTCCGTCGGCCAGGGGATCGGGCAGGCCGTTCACGATCACGCGGTCGCCGATGGCAAGCCCGGTGAGCACCTCGGCCGTCGTGCGGTTGCTCAGCCCGACCTTCACCTGCCGCGGCTCCGGGCCGTTGTCGGTCAGCACCCGCGCCGTGAACGTGCCGTGACCCGCGTCGGGGCTCGGCGTGAGCGCGTTCAGCGCCACCGTCGGCACGTCGCGTGCTTCACCCAGCACGAAAAACACCTGCACCGTCATCTGCGGCAGCAGGAGCCGTTCCGTGTTGTCGACGTCGATCAAAACCTTGTAGAGCACGACGTCGTTCAAAACTTCCGGCGTGGGCTGTATTTGGCGAACGGTGCCGTGCCAGCGGCGCTCCGACAGGCCGAGGGTCGTGAACCAGGCCGGCATCCCCGGCTCGATCCTGTTGATATCCGCTTCCGCCACATCCGCCCACACGGTCATGACATCGAGGTTCGCGATCTGGGCGATCACCGCGGCCTGCTGGGACGACACTACCGTCTGTCCTTCGAGGGTCGTCTGGGAAACCACCGTCCCGTCCATCGGCGCATAGATCTTCGTGTAGCCCAGGTTCGCGATGTCGCCCGCGAGGGTCGCTTCCGCGGCCTTGATCTGTGCCTCCAGGGCGGCAACGGAGGCTTCGGCCACGCGCACGCTGGCGGCGAGCTGGTCGACGGTATCCTGGCTGACCGCCTGCTCCGCGAGCATCCGCTCGTTGCGCTCGAGCTGCTGGCGCGCGAGCGCAAGCTCCGCTTCGCGCTGCGCCTGCTGCGCCTCGAGGCTTTCGAGGCTCGCGCGGTCGTTGTGCACGATGGCCTCGTAGCGCGTGGGATCGATCTCCGCGATGAGGTCGCCCTGCTGCACGCGATCCCCGATGGCAACGTGCACCCGCAGGAGCTGGCCGGACACCTGGGTGCCGACGTCGACGTATTCCTTGGGCTGCAGCGAACCGACCGCGGTCACCGTCTTGAGCACGTCGCCGCGCTCGACGATCACCGTGTCGAAAGGCTGTTGCGGCGCCGCCGTGAAGCTCCGCCAGGCGACGACGGCGGCGCTGAGCGCAACGGCCGCGCCAACGGCGATCCACAGCCGCGAGCGTTTCGGCTTCGGCAGGTTCGGGAAGGCTCCTGTATCTTGCATAAGTCCACTCGCGGGTACGCTCCGCCGGTCTGCGCAGGATGCGGATGAAATGTGCAGCAAATTTGGAGAACCCGTGGATTTTTGCCGGTCCTGCTTGCAGGCTCCCGGCCGTCGCCGTAAATAGGTGCCGTCGGACCTGCCCGGATGCGGTCGCCGTGAAGCTGAAGATCACCGCCAAGCTGTTTCTCGCCGTGCTGTGCGTCGCTGCGCTCTCCGCGGTGGCGATGGGTGCCGCCACGCTCTACAGCTTCAACCAGGGCTTCCTCGGGTACCTGAACACGCTCGGCGTGCAGCGGCTGGAGGCGCTGGTGCCGGAGGCGGCGGCGGCCTACGCCCGGGACGACGGCTGGGATCGCCTCAGGGAAAGCCGCCGCGCCTGGGCACGCCTGCTGTTCTCGCGCGATACGGAGGACGGGCCGGAGCCCGAGGCAGAAACTGTGCGCGTCTTCAGCGACTCCGACCTGACGGGTGTCGCCCTCAGGGTCGCGCTGCTCGACGCCGATCGCGAGTACGTTGCCGGCAACCCCCAGGCCGCCGCCAGCGAGGTCACGCGCGCCGTGGTCGTGGACGGCGCCACGGTCGGGTGGCTGGCCCTGATCCCGTTCCAGCGCGTGGCCGGCGCGGCGCACCTGGAGTTCCAGCAGCGCCAGGTGGCGGCGACCTGGTTGATCGCGGGCCTGACCGTGCTGCTCGCGGCGGGTGTCGCGCTGCTGCTCGCGCGCACACTGCTCGCGCCCATCCGTTCCATCGCGCTGGCCACGCATCGCGTCGCGGGCGGCGACTACGCGCAGCGCGTGCAGGCAACGTCCGGCGACGAGATCGCGGCGCTCGCCGACGACTTCAACCGGCTGGCGCTCAGCCTGCAAAAGAACGAGCAGATGCGCCGCGCGTTCATGGCCGACGTCTCGCACGAGCTGCGGACGCCGCTCGCGGTGCTGCGGGCGGAGCTGGAGGCCATCGAGGACGGGATCCGGCCGCTGGATACGCAAAGCATTCATGACCTGAAGCAGAGCGTGGAAGTGCTGGGCAAGCTGGTGGACGACCTGCACGAGCTGTCGCTGTCGGACGTCGGCGCGCTCACTTACCGCAAGGTGGACTCGGACGTCGTGCCGTTGCTGCGCGAAAGCCTGCGCATGTTTGAGGAACGGTTCGCGGAGCGGCGCATCCTGGTAGACGTCGCGGCGCCGGACCTGCCGGCGATCGTGCATGCGGATCCCGATCGGCTGCAGCAGCTCTTCGCGAACCTTGCGGAGAACACGGTCCGCCATACCGACCCGGGCGGGCGTTTGCGCGTCACCTGCACGCTCGCCGCCGACGCGGTGCACGTCGACTTCCAGGATTCGGGCCCGGGGGTGCCGGAAGCCGAACTGCCGCGCCTGTTCGACCGGTTCTACCGGGGAGGGACGAGCGCGGGTGACAACTCCGGGACGGGACTGGGCCTCGCGATCTGCCGCAACATCGTCGAGGCGCATGGCGGCACGATCGAGGCGCATCCGTCGCCGCTCGGCGGCGTCGCGATCGCGGTGCAACTGCCGCGAACGGGGCTGCAGCAATGAGCACCGAAACCGCGCGGCCGTACGTGCTGATCGTGGAGGACGAGCACAGGCTCGCGGCCGTCCTCGCCGACTACCTGCAAGCGGCCGGGTTCGACACGGAGCGCATCGCGGACGGGCGCGAGGTCGTACCCGCGGTGCGCGGGCGGCTTCCCGACCTCGTCCTGCTCGACCTCATGCTGCCGGGCAAGGACGGCCTGGACGTGTGCAGGGAGCTGCGCGCCTTTACGGACGTGCCGATCGTGATGGTGACCGCGCGCGTTGAGGAAATCGACCGGCTGCTCGGGCTCGAGCTCGGCGCCGACGATTACATCTGCAAGCCCTACAGCCCCCGGGAAGTGGTGGCCCGCGTGCGCGCCATCCTGCGGCGCGTGGATCGGCCGGAATCACCCGGCCCGGCGGCGCTCACCATCGACGAGGCGCGTCACGTCGCCACCTGGAAGGGCCGTGAGATCGAGCTCACGGCCGTGGAATTTCGCCTGCTCATGACGCTCGCGGAAACGCCGGGGCGCGTATGGTCGCGGGCGCAGCTGGTGGACCGCCTGTACACCGACGGGCGCGTCGTGACCGACCGTACCGTCGACAGCCACGTCAAGAACCTCAGGCGCAAGCTCGCCGAGGTAAGCCCGGACGAGGAGCCGATTCGCTCCATCTACGGGGTCGGCTACAAGCTGGAGACGTGAGGAGCAGCGGAGCGCTTCGCCCGCTGCCGGCTCCCGCCGCAAGCCGTCAGGAAACGACGGCCTGCGGCGAGAACTTGTCCACCTGGACGATCACGTCGGCAGGGATGCCGACGACCCTGGCATGCTCCAGCAGCAGCTCCGGGTCGCGGGCCTCGTAGAGGCAATAGGTTTTCTTGCGGTCGGCGCTCAGGAACGAGAACAGCCATTCGACGCCGATCTGCTCGTTCACCTGCACCGTCTGGCGCACGTCCTCGGAAGACAGGTTCAACTGCTCCGCGAAATTTCGCTCGATGAGATACAGAGGCATGGTTCTTCTCCGGCAGGACGACCATTTGCGATCGATGCCCACAGTGTAGTCCTTTTCGACTCGCCGCAACCGGATCGCACCATCCGCTCCGGCCGACAGCGCTATAGCTGCTTCAGGAGACCTCCGACCGCGTTTCGTTGCACGCAGCGGCACGTCTCCTGATGACCGACGTCGCAGTACAGAACGTACCCACTGCCGCACGGGGAGGCGGGCTGGCGAATATTTCCATACAGCCCGGTACTGCAGCCACTGAGCAACACGGTAGCCGCCGCCATGATTGTCGCCATGACTGTCGATCGGCTCGCCCGCACGGCACGGTTCATCCGTCGAAGCTTTCGCAGGACACCCTCGGGTTATAGTTCGCGAACGCGCCGTTCGGGTTGTCCTTCCACGCCCAGACGTGAAGGATGTAGACGGACGGCAGGCGATACCGGTTCGGCGCCCCGATGTAGTGGAAGAGCTGCCCCATGAGCGATGGCGGCGTGTTCTCCGGAGCCGGGTGGGCTTCATCCCATTCGTCCGCGAACACGATGAACTCCGCGCCGATGAGCCGCTTGCGGCCGTGCCGGTCCTCCTCGTACATGAGCACCTCCGGCCGCGCGGCATCGAGCGCGTTGTTGTCCATCAGGTTGCCGACATTGACGTAGTGCGTGCCCATCGCGCCTTCGTCGCCGCCGCTGCTGACGCATCGGCCGACCGAACGCCAACCATCGGCTTCCGCCATGGTGACATCGCGGTACATGCGCGTCGCGTCGCGCACGGCCTTGACGAGGCCCGTCGGCCTGTCGTGATCCCTCCCGTAAGATTCGTGGTCATTCCGGCCGCCATGATCGCCTGCAAGGGCGAGCGGCGCGGCAGCGAGCGGCGCCAGCGCCAGTCCGAGCAGGACGTGCCTGATTGCTTTTCTCATGATGTTCTCCCGTGTGGAGCCACGCTGGTTGCGGGCTTATGCGGGGAGTCTAGGAAGGCGCGAAAGACGCCACTATCGTCAATATTGACGAGGCGGGCTCAGGAGAGCGGGTGCTCCGCGGGAGTGAGCAGGCCCGAGCGGCGCGCGTACTCCGCGGCCTCGGTGCGGTTCGAGGCGCCGATCTTCCTCAGGATATTCCGCACGTGGGTGGTGACGGTGCTGTGGCTGATATGGAGCTCGCGCGAGATCTTCTTGTTGCTCGCGCCGCCGGCCACCAGCCGCAGCACGTCGAGCTCGCGCGCGGTGAGAAAGCCGCCGGCCGCGTCCTGCTCCAGCACCTCGATCATCGCCTGCACGGGTTTCAATTCCAGCGCCTCGGCGATCGACCGCGCCTGCCCCAGCAACTGGCGCGCGTGGGCCTTGTCGGCTTCGCGCCCGGTCCTCTGCAGTAAACCGGCATAGTCGACGCAGTTGCGCGCCAGCGCCGGCCGGGCACCCATGCGGGCGTTCATCACGAGCGCTTCCTCGAACAGCTTGCGGGCTTCGGCGTAGCGGCCGAGCACCACGGCCAGCGGCGCCAGGAAGCCCGAAGCGGCGCCGAGCATAAGCGCCGCCCCGAGGCTGACGTTCCATCCCCGGGAGGGCAGCAGTCGCTCGAAAAGCTCGCGGCAGCGCGCACGATCCTGCAGCCGGACACAAGCCTCCGCCAGGTAGACGAGGCTCAGGAGGTACATGTCGTCCTTGGGGAGGCTGTCCACGCTCCGCAGCCGAGCCAGTGCGGCCCTGGCCTGCTGCAACTGGCCGAGCTCGCAGAGCAGGAGGACCTGGCCCGGCCGCCAGACCTTCGAGTCGCCCAGGTCACCGATGAGTCTTCCGGCCAGCGGCGCGACCTCGCCGAGAGCGCCGCGCGCGCGCTGGATCGCGAACATCTGCAGCCCGAAGCGGCCTTCCAGGCCGACCACGCCTTGCAGCGGCGCCTGGCGCACGCTCTCCAGCGCTTTACGCATCGCCTCGCCCCAGTTGCCTTCCAGGATTGCCAGGGCGGTCTCATAGCCCAGCGACACGTTGCGGTAGTGCGGATGCCGCTGCTTGCGGACGAGTTCCCCCAATTCCGGCAACAACTGCCGCACTTCATCGATCTCGCCCATTTCGCAAAGGACATACGGCAGGTAAACCATCGCATCCAGCAAGACCTCCGGCCTTGCGGTGCCACGGGCCAACTCGATCGCTTCCCGCAGGATGGCGGCGCGCTCCGGCGGCGGGACTTCCACCAGGTAGGTCAGGCCCTGCAGGCATTGCACCAGGACGACCGGGTCGGCGCACCGCCGTGCCAGCGCGATACCCTCCCGGAACAGCGCAATCGATTCTTCCCCCTGGCCCGACAGGTGCCGCTCGATAACCAGCGCGGCGTGCAGCCGGGCACGCAATTCCTCCGAGGCCGGAGCGGCATGCTCGATGGCTGACTGCAGCAGCGGTGACGACGCGATGTGCCTGACGTTGGTCAGTACCCGCACGCGGTGGAAGGCGATGATCGCCTCTGCCAGCCGGAGCCACCATTTCCGGTGATGCGCGAGCACCGCGGCTTTCATCAGCGTCTCGGAGCCTGCGATGAGCTGACCGGCCCGGACCTGCGCCTGGCCGAGCGCCATGAACAGGGTGAATTCCTTTTCCCGGTCCGGCTCGGCGCAAAGGGCGGCCGCTTTGAGCGCCTGCTCGTACAGGCTTGCCGCTTCGCGGAAAGCGCGGTGCGCGGCTGCACCGTCTCCGGCACGGGTGCAATAGTCGACCGCCTTGGCCGCGAGGCCGGCCGGCGCCGCCTGGAAGCAGTGCCACGCCAGTTGCGGAAGTTGGTTTTCGAGGTCGTCCGCGAAACGCCGCTCGATGTGCTCCGCCGCGCGCCGATGCAGCTCGGTGCGCCGGCCACTGCCGTGGCCGGCATACGGCACTTCGCGGAACAGGGCATGCCGAAAGCGCAACCTGCCGGTGCCGAGCGCCTCGACGATGCCGGCTGCCTCCGCCGGCTCGAGCGATCGCAGGACTTCGCCGGCTGTCGTGTTCTCGAGGGCCGCCAATGCTTCGATGTCGAAATCACGGCCAAGGACCGCCGCGGTGCCCAGCAGGCGACAGGTTGCGCCGGGAAGCGAGGCGAGTCGGGTCGTGATCACCGTGTGCAGGCTGTCCGGCACCTTGAAGCGAGCCCCGACGCCATGGAACGCGGCCGTCTGCGCGCGGCGCGCCAGCTCGTCGCCAACCTCGGAGACGAACAGTGGGTTGCCGTCGCTTTGCTCGAAAACGGCGTCGACTACCGCCGCGGCTGCAGGCCGGCCCGCCCTCGCCTGGAGCAGCATGGCCACTTCATCGCGCGTGAGGCCGGGCAGCGCAATACGCACGAAGCCTGCGCTGCGCGACAGCCGGATCAATGCGGCCTGCAAAGCCTCATCCTGTTCCTCGTCCCGATACGCGCAAATCACGGTGACGGAGCTGCCGGTGATGTGATGGCAGTAGTACTCCAGCATCTCGATCGAGGAACGATCGGCGAGGTGCAGGTTGTCGAACAGCAGCACGAGCGGCTGCCGCTGCGCTGCGGCGAGCAGGAAGCGGGTGACGGCATCGAAAAGCTGGAGGCGCGAAACGGCGGGATCGGGGGCGACCGGCGCATCCGGCAGCTTCAGGCGGTCGCGTAGTTCCGGAACGAGATCGGCAAGGTCGGCCGCCCCGGAGCCCGCGTCGGCGGCAAGCGCCTCGTCGCTGCATCTCTGCAGCGCCCCGCGCAACAGGAGGAGCCACGCAAAATACGGCGGCACGGCCGGATCTTCGATCGCCTGGCTCCACAGCACGCCGAGGCCGCGCGCTTCGGCCATGCGGCCGATTTCCGCCAGGAACCGTGTTTTGCCGATACCGGGTCCGCCCGAGACGGCGACGATGTGCCCCTGTGCGCTGGCCGAGCCCGGCAGCGTGCCGCGTACGGCCTCAAGGTCCTGCGCTCTGCCTATGAACGGCGACGACATTGCTTCGGCCCGTCGTGACTGGAACGGGTGACCGGGACCCGCCGCCATTCCGGCGGCAGGGGTCGGCAACGTCGATAGTAAACGAAGTGCGGCGAATCAGAGCTGTTTTCCCGATCCTTTGCGGTCTCGCTCGGCGGTTCCGCCCACGCCGCTGACGGGTGTGAACGAAGGCGCATCGCTTGCGGGGAAGCTTTCGCGGGACGCTTCGTCCGCCAGCTCGTCGAGCTGCTCCTGGTCGTAGACGCGAATCCGGTTGTCGACATCGTGCACACCCGCCACATACCACGCATTGCACTCGGTCGCGAATTTCTCATCTTCGTCAGGCAGCATCCCGATCAGCATCACGACGCGATCGACCGTGCGGATCGCGAGATGAGCCGCATCGACGTGCGGGTCGCGTTCCAGCACGAGGCGCACGGCGTCGGTGATGGCCGCATCGCTGTCCTGCTCCGGAGGCGACACGTACAGCCGGTTGTCGACGTCGGTGCAACCGGCGCTGCGCCAGGCGAGCACTTCGGCCAGGCGCCGGTGACGAAGTGACTCTACCCGGCCGGTCAACCGCATGGCGCCATCCGTCGCGGAGACAGCGATGACACGCCCGTCGGCTTCCCCGGCGCGTTCGTGTGTCGGGACGATGCGGTAATCGACGAACATGCTGTCGTCCGACAGGCGCCGCTTGAAGTCGGCCACGAGCTCGTCGTCGCTACGCTTTTCCCGCGGCTGGATTCGCAGCTCGTCCTTCACGCCGAGGCCGCTCGCCGTACCGGCGATACGCGGGATCAGCCGCTTTGCGCAGATGGAATCGACGGTGCCGCTCAGGGTTACGACGTCGTCTTCTATCGCGACCTGCAGGTGCCGATTGCGTTGCAGGCCGGGGTGGCGCGCCAGCGCGGCGCGGACATTGTCCAGCATTTGATTTTCGGTCATGGCGAGGTTCCCGGTGTCAAAGATCCCGATGACAAAGGGTGCAAGTCCCATGCCACGGTGCCGTTCACGCTCCGGAGAATGGAATCGGAGTAGCGCGCGACTCCCCGGTTTTCGGGCAGTTTTCGCCGTTGCCGGAAAGAATTGCCGCGGCGGATATGACTCGACCGTCACCAACGCCGCTGGCGACGGCTCAAGTAGCGGTACGCAGCAACCCGACGCAGCCGATCCCGATGAGCATCGAGGCGACGAGCGGCATGCCGCGCGCCGACACCAGCAGGGTGACCGCCGCGGCGGCAGTAAGCGCCAGGCTGCCGGATGCGAAGTAAGGCGCGACGATCGCTATGAGCATCGCGCCGGGCAAGACCTCCATGAAGCGGTTCCATCCGGGCGTTTGCGGAATCCAGCGTCCCAGCGATACTCCGAGGACGCGCGTCGCGAATGTCACGACGCCCAGCAAGGCGATCGTGAGCCACTCGAGCTGCCCGGCGCTCATGACCGCCACGCGCCGGCCAGCGCACCGGCCAGCGTGCCTGCCGGGATGTACCAGTAGCCGCCGAGGAGCGCGTAGGTCGGCAGTGCAACGGCGCCGGCCACGAGCCATGGCAGCAAGCTGGCCCGACCCGCCCAACGTCCGCCCGCCAGGGCGATGAGCGCGGCCGCGACTGCAAAATCAAGTCCCCACGCGTGCGCGCTCGCGGGCGATATCGGAATGAGCAAGCCCACGATCGAGCTGCCGACCCAAACGACATACATCGCGACGCTCGTACCGAGCAGGTAACCGGCGCCCTCGACGCCGCGCTCGAACCGCTTCAGGCTCATCGCCCAGCTCGCGTCGGACAGGAAGAAAAGCGTCGCCAGGCGCTGCAACGGATGAAGCCGGTTCAGCCACGGGGCCAGCGTGGCACCCTGCAACAGGTAGCGCGCATTGACCGCGGCGACGGCAAACAGCATGGCGCCGATGGCGAGCGGCTGCTGCCACATGTCCAGCACGACGAACTGCGCCGTGCCGGAGTACATGTAACCGCTCATCGCAATGGCTTGCGGCAGCGACAGCGACTGCTGCGCGAGCAGGCCATACGCGATGCCCCAGGGCGCTACGCTCAAGCTGATCGGAATACCATCCAGCAAGCCCTCGCTTAAGCCCGCAAACGGCGGCGCGGCCACCTGGCAGCCGACGTCGCTGGTCACTGCCCCGTGTCCCGGTTGCAGCGTGGAAGCCAACGCCCGCACCAGGCGCCTGCGACATCGCCCCGGACGGTGTCACCCGGGCGTGCCGAGCACTCATCATGCCCGTCGAACAGGGATCGCGGCGTGAAGTGAACCGGCATCATAACCTTCGAAACACTTTTCGATGGTTACAACGATAGCCGCCCGAACATAACCAGTCAAATGATTTTTGTCGGTTACATGCCGGAACATCCTGATACGGAGTTTTCCGCTCATGTCCCGGCATATCGAGCTCAGGGCCTGCTGAGGTTCCCCAGCGCTTGCCGAAGATCGCCGTACCTTGCGCAGTGGCAACTTTCGATCTCGAGATGGTCGTCGACGTCGCAGTAGAGGACCGCGCCCATCCCGCAGGGTGAGGCCGGCCGCCCGGCGCCCCTTCCGGTGTCCAGGGCACAACCGGGCAGGAGGACCCCGAGCGCGACGGCGAGCGCGACGACCCTGGCCCGGGCGATGAAGCTGGCAGTGGCGGAAAAGTGCATGAGACCTCCTCTTGTGGCGACGCCATCGGCTTGTACCTACACTGTAGGTTCACGTAACCTACAGTGTAGGTAGAGGGTTGTCAAGAGGATCCGCCACATGAACCGGCCGCGCCTGAACCGAGCGAGCATTGTTGCGACGGCCATCGCACTCGCCGACGAAAAGGGCCTCGCGGCCGTCACGCTGCGCGGCATCGCCACCCGGCTGGGCGTCCACGTGACCTCGCTGTACAACCACGTCCCGACCAAGGACGCGGTGCTGGACGAGATGGTCAAGTCGCTGCTGGTCGAAGCGAAGCTCCCGACCGGCCGCGTCGCGTGGCAGGACTGGGTGCGCGAGTTTTCCGCCGCCATGCGGGCGCTTGCGCGCAAGCACCCCGGCGCGTTCGAGGCGTTCCACTACCTTCCGGTGCAGGGTGAGAAAGCGGTCGAGGTTCTGGAGGCCGCGTTGCAGGCGTTCCGGTCGGGCGGCTTCGACACGACGATGTCCTACAACGCCATCAAGGCGACCAGCGTGGCGGTGCTCGGGCTGGTACTGGACGACACGGCCCGCGCACGCGTCGGCGATCGCGCCACCGACCTGTCCGGGCTGCCCGCCGAACGCTTCCCGCACGTCCATGAGGCCGCAAGGATCGCCGACGAGGCCGACACGTTCGCCTACCTGGTCGACGTGCTCATCGACGGCTTCGCCGCGAGCCTCCAGTGGCGTGCCACAGAATGCAAACAATCTTGACACGTCTCCGACGCGTCTCCATCGTGCTACGCGTCCGAGCACATGCTCGTCGTCGAGAGTCGCCATGCCCGTCGTCCTACAGTGGCCGTTGAAACTCACCGCGGCCGTGCTGCCGCTCCTCGTCTCCGCCGCACTCGCTGCAGACCAGCCGAACGTGAAGCGGCCGCTGAAGCCGCAGGATTTCGCCCGGTTGCAGCGTGTGAACGATCCGCAACTTTCGCCCGATGGCCGCTGGGTGGCCTACACGGTTCACAGCGTGGATCTCGGCAAGAACGAAAACGACAGCAATATCTGGATGGTGAGCTGGGACGGTTCCGATGCCATCCAGCTCACGTTCACCCCGGAGTCGGAGAGCTCACCCCGGTGGAGTCCCGATGGCCGCTGGCTTGCGTTCCTCTCGTCCCGGCAAATGGGCGATGATGCTCCGAAAGACGACGAACAGGGCTCGGCCTTCTGGCTTCTGGACCGGCGCGGCGGCGAGGCGCAGCGGGTCATCACGGCACCCGGCGATATTTCCGATTACGCGTGGGCGCCCGACGGCCAGCGCCTGGTCGTGGTCATGCGCGATCCGGAGCCGGAACGTGAGCCGGAGGAGGCATCGGACGATGCGCCCGAGGACACGCCCGACAAGGAGACGGCGACCGCGGATGCGGATCCGAAAGACGACCCGGTACCGATCGTCATCGACCGCTACCACTTCAAGTCGGATTACCGCGGCTGGCTCGAGCACCGCCGGGATCACCTGTATCTCTTCGACCTCACAACCAAAAAGCTGGAGCCGCTCACGAGCGGCGACTTCGACGACGCCGAGCCCGCGTGGTCGCCGGACGGCAAACGCATCGCGTTCACGAGCAAGCGCGAGGGCGAGGACCCGGACCGCTCCAACAACACCGACGTATACGTCGTCGACGCAAAACCGGGTGCCGAGCCGCGCCGCCTGACCACCTGGGAAGGCCCGGACGAGGGGCCGCTGGCCTGGAGCCCGGACGGGCGCTGGATCGCCTACCGGCAGGGCAGCGAGCCGCGCTTCTACGCCTACAGCCAGGACCTGCTCGCGGTAGTGCCGGCCCGCGGCGGCAAGCCGCGCATCCTCACCGAGGCGCTGGACCGCGACGCCTCGGAAGGCCACTTCTCACCCGACGGCCGCTCGCTCTGGTTCCGCGTGGCGGACGACCAGATGGTCTACACCGCGCAGGTGCCCGTCGCGGGCGGCGAGATCCGGAAGGTGGCGCCGGCGGAGCGCACGATCGACTCGCTCACGGTCTCACCGCAAGGCCGCGTCGCCGTCACGTTGACGACGCCGCAGCAACCCGCCGAGGTGTTTGCCCTCGAGAACGGCCGCTATCGACAGCTTTCGCACCACAACGACGCGTTCATGGCGGGCATCGAGCTCGGCAACGTACGCGGCGTCGCTTACACGACGGAAGACGGCAACGAGGTGCATGCCGTGCTGTACGAGCCGGTCGGCTACCAGCCGGGCCGGCAGTACCCGACGCTCCTGCGCATCCACGGCGGTCCGAACGGCCAGAACGGCTACGAGTTCGATTTCGAACGGCAGCTCTTCGCGGGCGCGGGCTACGCCGTGCTCTCGCCGAACTACCGCGGCAGCTCGGGACGTGGCCGGGCCTGGAAGGAAGCGCTGTTCGCCGACTGGGGCCATCACGGGGTAACCGACGTGCTGGCGGGGGCGGACTACGTCGTCGAGGAGGGCATCGCCGACCCGGAGCGCTTAGGGATAGGCGGCTGGAGCTACGGCTGCATCCTGACGAACTACAGCATCGCCACCACTACCCGCTTCAGCGCGGCGACCTGCGGCGCCGGCAGCGCGCTCATGCTCTCGATGTACGGCGTCGACCAGTACAGCATGCAGTACGACATCGAGCTCGGTTACCCGTGGGAGAACCCGGACCTCTGGATGAAGGTCAGCTACCCGTTCTTCCAGGCCGACCGCATCACGACGCCGACGCTCTACCTCGGCGGTGCCGACGACTTCAACGTGCCGCTCGTCGGGAGCGAGCAGATGTACCAGGCGCTGCGCACGCTGAACGTCCCCACGCAGCTGGTCGTCTACCCGGGCCAGCGGCACGCCATCAGGCTGCCGAGCTTCGTGCTCGACCGGTACCAGCGCTATCTCGACTGGTACGCGAAGTACCTGGGGAGCGGCGACCGCGAGGATGAGGCCGTCGCGGCCGGGGCGTCGAGATGAGGGCGGCGAACCTGCGCCGAACGGTTTCGGTACTGCTCTGCCTGTCGATCGCCGCGACCGCGGCTCACGGCCAGTCCGGCGATGCGGCGCCGCTCACCGGTGAGTTCGCGGGCTACGACCGCGCCGCGGACCAGGCTGTCGACCGCGAATACACGGATCGCATCCGCGAGTTCACCACCGATCCTTCGTTCAACTCGCCGCTGACCGACTACCTGCCCGCCTCGGAGACGGTGCCGACGCCCCTGGACCTGCTGGGGCACATCGCGGGCGCCCCGGAGTACCTGCCGTACTCGGCGGACGTCTACCGCTACTTCCGCGAGCTTGCGGCCGCGAGCCCGCGCGTGCGCGTGTTCACCATCGGCGAGAGCGAGGAAGGCCGCGAGATGATCGCCGTGGCGATCGCCGACGAGCAGCTCCTGGACGATCTCGAGGCCAACGAGGCGCGCCTCGCGCAGCTCGCCGATCCGCGCCGCATCGGCCTGGACGATACGCAGGCCGAGCGGTTGATCGAGCAGTCGACGCCGGTGTACTACATCACCGGCACCATCCATTCGCCGGAGACCGGCTCGCCAACCGCGCTGATGGAGCTCGCCTACCGCCTCGCGGTGGACGAGGCGGCCTACATCGAAGGCATCCGCACGCGCGTCATCACGCTGATCACGCCGATCGTCGAGGTCGACGGCCGCGACCGCATGGTCGACCTGTACAACTGGCACCTCGCGAATCCGGACGCGAACTACCCACGCCTCCTTTACTGGGGGCATTACGTCGCGCACGACAACAACCGCGACGCGATGGCCATGACGCTGAACCTGACGCGCAACGTCGCCGACACCTTCGTCGGCTGGCACGCGCAGGTCCTGCACGACCTGCACGAATCCGTGGCGTTCCTGTACGACAACACCGTCGGCGACGGGCCCTACAACGCCTGGGTCGATCCCATCCTCGTGGGCGAGTGGCAGCAGCTCGGCTGGAACAACGTGCAGCAGCTGACCAGGATGGGCATGCCGGGCGTATTCACGCACGGCGACTTCGACACCTGGAGCCCGGGCTACCTCATGTTCATCGCGGCCATGCACAACGGCATCAGCCGCCTGTACGAAACCTACGGCAACGGCGGCGCCGACACCGTCGAGCGCATCCTGGAGCCGGAGGAATACCAGCGCACCTGGTACAAGCCCAACCCGCCGCTGCCGGTGGTGACCTGGTCGCAGCGCAACA
>CBFGSB010000053.1:0-17438 GCA_965651325.1 uncultured Chromatiales bacterium
GCGCCGATCAACGTGGACGGCCGGCTCGTCGGCTTCGTCGGTACGCTCGAGGACATTACCGCCGAGCGCGAGGCGCGCGAGCAGGCAGAGCGCACCACCCGGATGCGCGACGAGCTGTTGGCCGTGGTCGCGCACGACTTGCGTAATCCGTTGAATACGATCGTCCTGACCGCCCGGGCCTTGCTGGCCGACGGCAGCGACGGCCAGGCGCGCCCGCTCGAGATCATCCAGCGATCCGCCGACGCCATGGAGCATCTCATCAGCGACCTGCTGGACGTGTCGCTCCGGTCCGGCCGGTTCAGCATCCGGCATTCACGGATCGACCTCGACGCGCTCTGCCACGAAGCGATGGAGCTTTTTCGCCCGGAGGCGGAGACCCGCGGCATCGAGCTCTCCTGCCGGCTGGATGCCGACCTGCCCGCGGTGCGCGGCGATTCAAAGCGCCTGGCGCAGCTCCTCTCGAACCTGGTCGGCAACGCGCTGAAGTTCACGCAGCCGCCGGGAAAGGTCGGCATGCGTGCGCGGCGTTGCGCTGACGGCGTGCAGCTTTCGGTGGTCGACAACGGCCCGGGCATTCCCCCGGAACACCTGCCCTATGTCTTCGACCCGCACTGGCACGGGAGCGGGAGTTCCACGTCCGGCATGGGCCTGGGATTGTCAATCGCACGCAGCATCGTGGAAGCGCACGACGGGCGCATCTGGGCGGAGAGCAGGCCGGGCGAGGGCACCAGGGTGCACTTCGTGCTGCCGTCTTCCGCGCAGGAGCGAGTCAGGAGCTGACCGACGCCCACTCCGCTTCGGTCGCCACCATCGTCAGCACGTCGTAAGCCGCTACCAGCTCGCCGTCCTGGTTGGTGACTTCCGTGTCCCAGCGCACCTCGCCGTAGCCCGCGCCCTCGCGGAGCGTCTTTTGCTTGCAGGTGAGCCGCACTTTCAGCGTATCGCCGTGGTTGACGGGCGTCGCGAAGCGGAGATCGTCCAGGCCGTAATTGGCGAGCACCGGACCGAAGTCCGGGTCCACGAACAGGCCCGCGGCGAACGAGACGATCAGGTAACCGTGCGCGACACGGCCGTCGAAGAACGGGTTCTTTTTTGCCGCGGCCTCGTCCATGTGCGCGTAGAAGTGGTCGCCGGTGAATTCGGCGAAGTGCTCGATATCCTCCAGCGACACGGCGCGCGGTTCGGAATGGAACGTATCGCCGATTTCGAGTTGCTCGAAAGTTTTCCGGAACGGATGCACGCCGGGGTCCTTTTCCTCCGCACCGCGGATCCAGCGCCCCGCCGCGCGCGTCAGCGTTTCCGGAGAGCCCTGCAAGGCCGTCCGCTGCATGTAATGCAGCACGCCGCGCACGCCGCCCAGTTCCTCGCCGCCGCCGGCGCGCCCCGGGCCGCCGTGCACGAGGTGCGGCAGGGGCGAGCCGTGGCCCGTCGACTCGCCGGCGCAATGCCGGTTCAGTACGAGGATGCGGCCGTGATGGGCGGCCGTGCCGAGCACGAGCTCGCGTGCGACGTTGTCGTCGTTCGTGACGATGGATTGGCAAAGGCTGCCTGCCCCCAGGCGCGACAGCTCGATCGCTTCCCCGAGGCTGTCATAGGGCAGCACGGTGCTGACCGGGCCGAACGCTTCCGTCGCGTGCACGGCCCTGGCCGTGATGGGCTTCTCGCACAGGAGCAGGGTCGGCATGAAGAACGCGCCTTTCCGGGCATCCGCGTCCACGAGCTCGAACTCCTCGCGGTTGCCGAACATGACTTGCGCTTCGGCCGCCAGGTCAGCGACCCGCGCGCGCACCTCGTCACGCTGGCCGAGGCTCGCGAGCGCGCCCATGTCGACTTCCTTGCTCGCCGGGTGGCCGATGCGGACCTTGTGGAGCTCCGCCGACAGCGCACGCACGAGATCCGCGCTTACGGCCGCCGGCGCGATGATGCGCCGGATCGCCGTGCACTTCTGGCCGGCTTTGCTCACCATCTCGCGCTTCACCTCCGCAATGAAGAGGTCGAACTCCGGTGTGCCCGGCACGGCATCGGGACCGAGGATCGAGGCATTGATCGAATCCGTCTCGGCGGTGAAGCGCACCGATTCGGCCACGATGCGGGGATGCTGCATCAGTTTCACGGCCGTGCTCTTGGAACCGGTGAATGCCACCGTGTCCTGGTTCGTCAGGTGCTCGAAGAGATCGCCGACGCCGCCGCAGATGAGCTGCACCGCACCTTCCGGCAGGATGCCCGAGTCGACGATGCGCCGGACCATGGCTTCCGTGAGGTAGGCCGTGGTCGAGGCGGGCTTGACGATCGCCGGCACGCCGGCGAGCAGCGTGGGCGCCAGCTTTTCGAGCATGCCCCAGCACGGGAAATTGAACGCGTTGATGTGCACGGCCGCGCCGAGCCGCGGCGTGTAAACGTGCTGGCCGACGAACGTGCCCTGCTTCGACAGGACCTCGGGTTTCCCGTCGAGGTATACGTGTGCGTTCGGCATTTCACGCCGGCCCTTGCTCGAGAATACGAACAGCGTCGAGATACCGCCGTCGATGTCGATCCAGCTATCCGCCCGGGTGGCGCCGGTATCGGTGGAGAGCGCGTAGAGCTCCTTCTTGTGCTCCGTCAGGTGCAGCGCCAGCGCCTTCAGCATGAGCGCGCGTTCATGGAACGTGTACCGGCGCAGGTTCGGGCCGCCGACGTTGCGCGCGTAGTCGAGCATCGCGGCGAAATCGAGGCCGTCGCTGGACAGCCGGGCAATCGTGCGGCCGTCGACGGCGCTGGTGAGTGGGGTGCCATCGCCTTTTCCGGCCGCCCAGCGGTTGTGCGCAAAGTTCTCGAGCTTCATCGCCCAGTTCCTCTCGGACACGAAAAATGGAATACTTCCAGGAATTCGGTATCACATTCTACGGCCAGCCGGTATCAAAACCAAAGTTCCCAACTCGCTGACAGCCGCCGCGCGGGGACTGGTCACCGAATTTCGCGCGCGGCCGACCCCGCGGGCCGGCTCCCTCATCATCACGCTCTATGGCGACGCGATTGCGCCGCGCGGAGGCACCGCCTGGATCGGCAGCCTGATCCGCGTCCTGGCCGATTTCGGCATCAGTGAGCGCCTGGTGCGCACCTCGGTTTTCCGGCTGGCGCGGGACGGCTGGCTGGAAGCGGAGCAGGTGGGCCGCCGCAGCTATTACCGGCTTACGGAGGAGGGCGCGGACCGCTTCCGCGAGGCGACGCATCGCATCTACGGCGAGCCCAGGCAGGCGTGGTCGGGCGAATGGTGCCTCGTGCTGACGGCGGGCCTGCCTGGCGAGCGCCGCGATTCCATTCGCAAGGAATTGTCGTGGCTCGGCTTCGGGCCGATGGCGGCCGACGTGATGGCGCATCCGTCGCCGGAACTCGCGGACGTCGAGTCCCTCCTGAAGCGGGCCGGCGCGCTCGACGAGGTGGTGATCCTGGGCGGACGCGCCGTCAACGGCGCGCGCAACGGCGCGCTGAGGGACTTGGTGCGGCGGAGCTGGAACCTCGGCGACATCGAGGCACGCTACGAGGAATTCCTCGGGCGATTCCGCCCGGTGTTCCGGGCGGCGCGCGGATCGCGGGCGATCGAGCCGGCGACCGCCTTCCAGGTACGCACGCTGCTGGTGCAGGAGTACCGCAAGGTGCTGCTGCGCGACCCGCTGCTGCCCGCCGAGCTGCTGCCGAAGGGCTGGCACGGGGTGCCCGCCTACCAGCTCTGCCGCAACCTGTACCGCCGCGTGCACGCGGCAGCCGACGAATACCTGGGCCGCACGATGGAAACGGCCGACGGCCCGTTGCCGCCACCCGGCCCCGACTTCTACACCCGCTTCGGCGGCTTGTAACGGATGAGCGGGATGAACGAGCTTGAACTGGCGCAGCGCTGCGCCGACGCGATGTGGGCCGCTGACAGGGCGAGCCAGGAGCTCGGCATTGTCATCGAAGTGACGGCGCCGGGCGAGGTTTGCGCGAGCATGGATGTGCAGGCGGACATGCTGAACGGCCACGACGTCTGCCACGGCGGTTACCTCTTTACGCTGGCCGACACGGCTTTCGCCTTCGCCTGCAACGCGTATGACCGGGTCACGCTCGCGGCCGCCGCCTCGATCGACTTCCTGCGTCCTGCGAAGCTCGGCGACCGCCTCAGCGCCGCCGCCACCGAACGCCACCGCGGCCGCAGGACCGGTCTCTACGACGTGATCATCACCGACCAGCAGGGCCGCACGATCGCCATCTTCCGCGGCCGGTCGCACGCTACGGACGAGCCGTTGCTCCCCCGGAATGGTGCCGGGTAACCTGATACAGAATGCCTTGAAATCCCCCGGAAACCGTGACACATTGGGAGTCAACATGGGCTCGCGGGAGCTTTGATCCGTGTACACGCAAGGACTCGACCAGAAACCCGACTCCACGACGCTGAAGGACGACGACGCCCGGCTGGCCCGTTTCCAGGCGCGAATCGATGCCGAGGACAAGATCGAGCCCAGGGACTTCATGCCGGAGGCGTACCGCAAGACGCTGGTGCGCCAGATTTCCCAGCACGCGCATTCCGAAATCATCGGCATGCAGCCCGAGGGCAACTGGCTTACCCGTGCCCCCACGCTCAAGCGCAAGGCGATCCTGCTCGCGAAGGTGCAGGATGAAGCGGGGCACGGGCTTTATCTCTACGGAGCCGGCGAAACGCTCGGCACCTCGCGCGACGAGATGGTCGACGACCTGCTTTCGGGCAAAGCGAAATATTCGAGTATCTTCAACTACCCGACGCTCACCTGGGCGGATGTCGGCGCGATCGGCTGGCTGGTCGACGGCGCGGCGATCATGAACCAGATCCCCCTCTGCCGCTGTTCCTACGGGCCCTACGCCCGCGCCATGGTGCGCATCTGCAAGGAGGAGAGCTTCCACCAGCGCCAGGGTTTCGAAATCATGCTGGAGCTGTCGCGCGGCACGGACGAACAGAAGGCGATGGCGCAGGATGCCCTCGACCGCTGGTGGTGGCCGTCGCTCATGATGTTCGGGCCGAGCGATGCCGAATCGCAGCACTCGGCACAGTCGATGGCGTGGAAGATCAAGCGTTTCAGCAACGACGAGTTGCGGCAGAAGTTCGTCGACACCACGGTGCCGCAGGCGGAGTTTCTCGGGCTGAGGATACCGGACGACGACCTCGTCCTCGATGAGGACTCGGGGCACTACCGCTTCGGCGAGATCGACTGGCAGGAATTCTACGACGTGCTGGCCGGCAACGGTCCCTGCAACCGGCAGCGCCTGGAGCGTCGCCGCCAGGCGCACGCAGACGGTGCCTGGGTGCGCGAGGCGGCACGCGCGTACGCCGACAAGCAGTCGGCCAGGAAAGCGGCCTGAGGGCCGCGAGGTTTTCGCAATGACCGGGAAGAACTGGCCGCTGTACGAAGTCTTCATCCGCTCGCGCAGGGGCTTGAGCCACCGGCACGTCGGCAGCGTGCACGCGGCCGACGACCGGATGGCGCTGGACCACGCGCGCGACGTCTACACGCGCCGCAGCGAAGGCGTCAGCATCTGGGTGGTACGTTCGAGCGAGCTGGTGGCCTCGGATCCCGCGGATTCGGAGGCATTGTTCGACCCGGCCGCCGACAAGATCTACCGCCACCCGACGTTCTACGAGATCCCGGAAGGCGTGGAGAACCTGTGAACAGGGACCAGGCCACGCTGAAGATTGCCTTGCGCCTCGGCGACAACGCGCTGGTACTCGGCCAGCGGCTGTCCGAGTACGTGACACGCGCGCCGGAACTCGAAGAAGAGCTCGCGAATGCCAACTTCGCACTCGATTACATCGGGCAGGCGCGCATGTTCTACACCTATGCCGGGGAGCTGGAAGGCTCTGGCCGCAACGAGGACGATCTCGCGTTCCTGCGCGATGCCGCCGAGTTCCAGAACGTGCTGCTGGTGGAACAGCCGAACGGCCATTTCGGTGACGTCGTTGCCCGCCAGTTCCTGTTCGAGTCCTTCCACGTGCTGCAGCTCGAGGCGCTTGCACGGGGCGGCAATCGCCGCATTGCCGAGATCGCGGCGCGCTCGGTCAAGGAAATTCGCTATCACCTGCGGCACGTTTCCCAATGGCTGGTGCGGCTCGGCGACGGCACGGACACGAGCCACGCGCGCATGCAGCAGTCGATCGACGACCTGTGGCGCTTTACCGGTGAGCTGTTCGACGGCGACACTGCCGACGAGATCTTCGAGCGCGAATGCAACGGGCCCGATCTCGCGGCGATCCGGGCCGAGTGGCGCGAGAACGTCGCCGCCGCATTCGCCGAGGCGACGCTCGCGCTGCCCGAAGACGGCTGGATGGCGGCCGGTGGCAGGCTGGGGCGCCACACCGAGGCCTTCGGTTACCTGCTCGCGGAAATGCAGTTCATGCAGCGCGCCTACCCGGGCGCGCGCTGGTGAGCGCGGTGGAAGCGCGGCAGCATACGGTGCCGGGGCCGGCGCGTCTCGGCACCGAGGCGATACTTCGCTGGCTGGAGGACGTTCCCGACCCGGAAATCCCGGTGCTCAGCGTGATCGACCTCGGCGTGGTGCGCGACGTGCGCGTGTCAGGGGACCGGGTCGACGTTTTCGTTGCGCCTACTTACTCCGCCTGCCCGGCCGTGGAAGTGATCGAGCGGAGCATCGTCGAGCGGCTGGCCGGGGAGGGCGTTCACGCGCGGGTGCGGCGCGTCCTGTCGCCGCCGTGGACCACCGACTGGATCAGCGACGCGGGACGCCGCAAGCTCCGCGAGTACGGCATCGCGCCCCCCGAGCCCGGCGCGGGCAAGCATGCGCTGACGGGTGACCGGCGGCCGGTCGCCTGCCCGCGCTGCGCGTCGCTGGATACGCAGCGCGTGAGCGAGTTCGGATCGACGCCGTGCAAGGCCTCGTTCAAGTGCAACGACTGTCTCGAGCCGTTCGAGCACTTCAAATGCATCTAGCTGGCGTGGTTGATGAACGTCCCGCCTCAGTGGCTGGCGGAGCCGTGCCCGGGGGGAGGGATCTTCGGGACCGGCCACGAGCACGTCCGTGTGGGCCTGCGACTCGGCATCCCTGCCTCGTAGCTCCCGAAGACCCCTCCCCCCGGGCACGGCTCCGCTCCTGCCGCCGTGCCGGTGTTTTGGGGGGCTAGCGCATGCGGCAGTATCGTCCCTTGGTCATTGAGCGCGTGGAGCGGGAGACGGCCGATTCCGTGCGCGTGTCGCTGATCGTGCCGGATGCGCTGCGGGAGGAGTTTGCGTTCCTGCCGGGGCAGCACCTGCCGGTGCAGGCCACCATCGCCGGCAGGAAGCTGCGGCGGACCTACAGCATCTGCTCGGCGGCGGGCGCGCTGCCGCTGCAGATCGGCGTGCGCGTGCAGCCGGGCGGTCTTTTTTCCGGATTTGTCGGCGAACGCCTTGCGGCCGGCGATACGCTGGAGGCGATGCCGCCGTTCGGGCGCTTCCACGCCAACATCGACCCGGCCGCGGCGAGAACCTGCGTGGCGTTCGCCGCCGGCAGCGGCATCACGCCGGTGCTTTCGATCCTCAAGACGACGCTGGAGCAGGAGCCGCACAGCCGCTTCGTGCTGTTCTACGGCAACCGCCGGCAGCGCACGACAATGTTCATCGAAGACCTGTATGCGCTGAAGAACCGCTATCCGGAGCGGCTGCAGCTCTATTTCGTGTTCAGCCGCGAGGAGCAGGAGTTCCCGATCTTCAGCGGCCGCCTCGACGCGGGCAAGACACGCGAGCTCTACCGTGCGTTCTGCGCCGGCCTCGATCCGGACGTCGCCTTCATTTGCGGCCCCGACACGATGATCGACGACGTCAGCCGGGTTTTGGAAGCAGAGGGGCTCGATGCGTCCGCCATCCACACCGAGCGCTACGGCGCGCCCCGGAAGCGCAAGGTTGCCGAGCCGCTGCCGGCGCCGGAGAAAAGCGCGTCCCACCTCGCCGATGTCACCGTGATCATGGACGGGCACCGCAAGACCTTCGAGATGACCACGGAGGACGACAACATCGTCGACGCGGCGGCCGCGCGCGGCATCGACCTGCCGTATTCCTGCAAGGCGGGTGTCTGCGCCACCTGCCGTACCCGCGTGCAGGACGGCGAGGTTCGCATGGACACCAACTACGCGCTGGAAGACTGGGAGGTGGAGCGCGGCTTCGTGCTTGCCTGCCAGTCGAAGCCGCTGACCTCCCTCGTCGTCCTGGACTACGACGACATCTGAGCCCCAAGCTCCACCGGGTCCCGGTTGTCCGGTAAGATACTGTTCCGCCGTGGCGCCGCATCGCCGCGCCATTCGCCACTTCCGGACTTTGCATGAGCGAGAATCCCAGGAACGCGAGCCCGTCGCCGCTGCCGCCGGGCCGAAAAAGCGCCTACGGGCGGGACGAGCTGCTGGCCTGCGCCCGGGGAGAGCTCTTTGACCGGGACAGCGGAAAGCTGCCGCTCCCGGATATGTTAATGACCGACCGGGTCACTCACATCGCCCGTGAGGGCGGGCGCTACGGCAAGGGCGAGATCGTGGCGGAGCTCGACATCGTGCCCGACCTCTGGTTCTTCAAATGCCATTTCGTGGACGACCCCGTGATGCCGGGCTGCCTGGGGCTCGACGCGCTCTGGCAGCTCGTCGGTTTCTACCTCGTGTGGTCCGGCTTCAAGGGCCGCGGGCGTGCGCTGGGCGTCGGCAACGTCAAGTTCAGCGGGCAGATTTTGCCGACCTCGAAGCTCGTCACCTACAATCTGCACCTGAAACGCCTGATCACGCGCAAGTTGACGCTCGCCATCGCCGACGGCTCCGTGTCGGTAGACGGCCGCGAGATCTACACCGCCGAGGACCTGCGCGTCGGCGTCTTCACATCCACAGAGGGCTTCTGAGCGGGAATCATGAGTCAACGACGCGTCGTCATCACCGGGCTGGGCGTGGTCTCCTGCCTCGGTAATTCACGAGAGGCGGTGCTGGAGTCGCTGCGGGAGGGCCGCTCGGGCATCCGTTCCAACGAGAAGTTCAGGGAGATGGGACTGCGCAGCCAGGTAAGCGGCAGCGTGGACCTCGACCTGTCCGAGCACATCGATCGCAAGGTGCGACGTTTCATGGGCGATGCCGCGGCGTACGCGTACGTGGCGATGCGCGATGCCATCGCGGACGCGGGGCTGGAGGAGGCGGATGTCTCGAACGAGCGCACCGGCCTGATCGCGGCTTCGGGAGGCGCGTCGAGCGCCAACATCGTGCTGAGCGCCGATATCCTGCGTGAGAAGGGCGTGCGCAAGATCGGGCCCTACATGGTGCCGCGCACCATGGGCAGCACCGTTTCCGCGTGCCTCGCGACGCCGTTCCGGATCAAGGGCATCAATTACTCGCTCACCTCGGCCTGCGCCACCAGCGCGCACTGCATCGGCGCGGCGATGGAACAGATCCAGATGGGCAAGCAGGACGTCGTGTTCGCGGGCGGGGGCGAAGAGGAGGACTGGACCCTCGCCGCCATGTTCGACGCGATGGGCGCGCTCTCGACCAAGTACAACGATGAGCCGACCCGCGCCTCGCGCCCGTACGACAGGAACCGCGACGGCTTCGTGATCGCCGCCGGCGGCGGCATGGTCGTGGTCGAGGAACTGGAGCACGCGCGGGCGCGTGGCGCGCGCATTTACGGCGAGATCGTCGGCTACGGCGCAACGTCCGACGGGCACGACATGGTGGCGCCGTCCGGCGATGGCGCGGTGCGCTGCATGCGGCTCGCCCGCGCGACCGTCGACGCGCCGGTCGACTACGTCAACACGCACGGCACGAGCACGCCCGTCGGGGACAACCAGGAACTGAAGGCGATCGCCGAGGTGTTCGGGAAGGACTACCCCCGGTTCGCCTCGAGCAAGTCGATGTGCGGACACAGCCTCGGCGCCACCGGCGTGCAGGAAGCAATTCACTGCCTCCTGATGCTCGAGCACGATTTCATAGCGCCGTCGATCAACGTCATCGAGGCGGAGGAGTCGGTCGAGGGCTTGCCGCTGGTCACCGAGCGCCAGGACGACGCCGGCCTCGCCACGGTGATGAGCAACAGTTTCGGGTTCGGCGGCACGAACGCGACGCTCATCCTGCAGCGGTTCCGGGATTGATCGGGAGCCGCCTCCTGGCCGGAAAGGGATTGCCATGTCCATCGAAACGCTAAGCGAACACGCCTGTTTCAACGGCACCGTCGGGTTTTATCGGCATCGCTCGGATGTCAACGACTGCGATATGCGGTTTTCCGTGTTCGTGCCGCCGCAGGCCACCAGGGCAAAGGTGCCCGTGCTCACCTGGCTCTCGGGCCTCACGTGCACCGAGGAAACGTTCATGATCAAGGCCGGGGCCCAGCGCGTCGCGGCGGAGCTCGGCCTGATGCTGGTGGCGCCGGATACGAGCCCGCGGGGCGAAGGGGTGCCCGACGACCCGGAAGGGGCGTACGACTTAGGGCTGGGTGCCGGCTTCTACCTCAACGCGAGCGAGGCGCCGTGGCAGGCGCACTACCGCATGTACGACTACGTGACGGAGGAGCTGCCGGAGCTCGTATTCGCGGAGTTCCCGGGCGACGCGTCGCGGCAGGGGATTTTTGGACACTCGATGGGCGGGCACGGCGCGCTGACGATCGGGCTGAAGAACCCGGGGACCTACCGCAGCCTGTCGGCGTTTGCGCCGATAGCGAACCCTGTCGATTGCCCGTGGGGGCGCAAGGCGTTCAGCCATTACCTCGGGGCCGACGAAACCCGCTGGCGCGAGCACGACGCGACGCTGCTCGTGCAAGCGGCCGGCAACGAGAAACCGGCGCACCCGATCCTGGTCGACCAGGGCCTCGCCGACCAGTTCCTGGAAGAGCAGTTGCACCCGCACCGCTTCGAGGCCGCCTGCGAGGCAGCAGGAATCGAGCTCGAGCTGCGCCGGCACGCCGGCTACGACCACGGCTACTACTTCATTTCCACCTTCATGGAAGACCACCTGCGGTTCCACGCCGGGAACCTGTCGCGCTGAAAGCGCAGGTGCCGTCGATCAGGCTGCGGTGAGCGAGTACCTGCTACTCGCCGGGGCCATGCTGCTCACCGGCGGCATCGCCGGCATCCTCGCCGGGCTCCTCGGAATCGGCGGCGGCATCGTCATCGTACCGGTCATGGAAGCGGCGCTCGCGTATCTCGGCGTCGACGAAGCCATCCGCATGCACGTCGCCGTCGCGACCTCGCTCGCGACCATCATCCCGACCTCCATCGCCTCGTCACGCGCGCATCACCGGCGGCAGTCGGTCGACGTCGCGCTGGCCAGGCGCTGGGCGATTTTCGTATTGCTCGGTTCGCTCGTCGGGACGCTGATTGCCTCCGGGGTTCACAGCCGGACACTGGCGCTCGTTTTCGCGGTGACGGCGCTCGTGATCGCGGTCAAAATGATGCTGCCGCTCGATGGCAAGGTGCTGGCGCCGGCCGTGCCGCGCGGGCCGCTGGTGCCCGCGATCCCGCTGGGCATCGGCGCATTGTCCAGCATGATGGGCATCGGCGGCGGCACCTTGAGCGTCACCACGCTGACCCTGTTCAACGAGCCCATCCATCGCGCAGTGGGCACCGCCGCCCTGTTCGGCCTCTTCATCAGCCTGCCCGGCACCGCCGGTTTCATCGTGACCGGGCTCGGCGATCCGCGGCTGCCGCCGGGCAGCATCGGCTACGTCAACCTCATCGGTTTCGCCTGCATCGCGCCGGCCACGTTCCTCGCGGCGCCGCTCGGTGCGAGGATCGCGCACGGGCTCTCGAGGCGCCGGCTCGCTCTCCTCTTCGGTGCTTTCCTCCTCGTCGTGTCGCTGCGGATGCTGTACGCCGCCTGGGGCGCTTGACTCCTTAGCAGTCGGGAGACGACACGATGCCGGGTGGCTTTGCCTGGCTATTCTTCGGCGCTGAACCAGGGCGGCTTGACGATCAGGAGATCGCAGGGGAGGTGCTCCAGCGTTCGCTCCGCAGTCGAGCCGATAAACAGGCGCTCGAGCCGGCCTCTCGCAACGGCGCCCATCACGACCAGCGCCGCATCCAGCTTGCGAGCAAGCTCCGGCAGCTCTTCGTGCGCGGCGCCGGCGACGAGATGCGCGTGCGCCGCGTCGATGTTGTGAAATCCGATGACCTCGTCGAAGCGCTCTTTGTGCCGCTTCTGCATGCGCTCCGCGATCTCGCCCAGCGGTAGCGATACCGGCAGGTACGCGTTTGCCGTCGCGGCCGATACCGCGAGCCGCGGGTCGTAGGAGTGGAACACGTGCAACTCGGCGCCGGTCGCCTTCGCGAGGGTCCCGGCCAGCATGAGGATCTCATCGTCCAGCGCCGCCGGCTTGTCGTGTTCGCTCATCGGGTCGATCGAAGCGATGAACGTCGGCTTGTCCGGCAGTGGTTCGGGCTTTACCAGCCACAAGGGCGACGCGCAGCTTCGGATCAGGTTCCAGTCGGTGTTGCTGAACAGCGCCCGGGAGACGGCTGAATGACTATGCGTGTCCTTGAACACGAGATCGGCACCGATCGCGGCCGCATGCCGGCTGATGCCGCTGTGCAGCGGGCGATCCCAGAGCACGCCCGTGCGAACGGCGAGGCCGCCGCTCCGCAGAGGCGCCGCAAGCTCCTCGAGGTACTTTTCCTGGCTTTCTTCGAGTTCCTTGCGCGTCGTGTCGAGGGTCGGTGCGTCGAACAGCCACTCGCGCGTAAGGTATTCGTTGTAATAGCAGATGAAGAGTTTCAGCTCGGCGCCCGTGGCCCGAGCGACGAGCGCTGCTCGCTCGACCGCCGGCTGCTTGTCGGCAGTGGGGTCGACAACACAGAGGATCTGCGAGATTTCACCCATGCAAATGATTCTAGCAGATTGCCTCAGTCCAGCCGCCGCGAAAACCTGAGCACTGCCGCCGTCAATGCCACCCCGGCGAACAGGGCCAGCACCAGCAGCTCGCCGCTCATGTCCATGAGCGAGGCATCGCGCAGCATGATGCCGCGCGTGAGGCGGATGAAGTGGGTGATCGGCAGGATCTCACCCAGGTACTGCGCCAACAGCGGCATCCCGGCGAACGGGAACACGAATCCCGAGAGCAGGATCGAGGGCAGGAGAATGAAAAAAGTCACCTGCATGGCCTGGAACTGGGTTTTGGCGACGGTCGACACGAACAGTCCCAGCGCCAGGTTGGCGGCGATGAACACGGCCGCAGCCCCGTAGAGCGCCAGCATGCTGCCGCGAATCGGCACGTCGAACAGGAGCTGGCTCACCCAGACGATCAGCGCGAGCTGGACCAGCCCGATGCCTATATAGGGCACGATCTTGCCGAGCATGAGCTGCGCCGTCGTGACAGGTGTGTTGATGAGCAGCTCCAGGTTGCCGCGCTCACGCTCGCGCACGATCGCCACGGCCGTGAACAGCATCATCGTCAGCGTGAGGATGATGCCGATGAGCCCCGGGATGATGTTGACGGGCGTGCGCCGTTCCGGGTTGTAGTAGGCGCGTATCTCCAGGTTGGGTATCGGCGCGGTGAGGGTGTAGGGCTCGTCGAAGGAGATCGGCATCGCCGCGAGCTGCTCCGCGACCCCAAGGATCGTCGGGTCGGCGCCGTCGACGAGGAGATGCGCCGCCGGCCGGTCCGGGTCGATGGCCCGCCGGTCGAAGTCCGGCGGTATGTAGACGCCCACCGAAATGGTGCCGGACCTGAGCAGCATTTCGAGTTCCTCCGCCGTGTGCACGGAGCGGCCGATGTCCAGCACCTGGGATTCGCGCAGCTCCGCGGCGAAGCGTCGTGAGAGGTGAGTCTGTGCCTGGTCGGCAATGGCCGCGTCGAGGTGCCGGACGTCGTTATTGATCGCGTAGCCGAACAGGAGGATCTGGCCCAGCGGAATTCCCACGATCATGGCGAAGGTGATGCGGTCGCGGCGGAGCTGCCGGAGCTCTTTTTGCATCACCGCGCCGAGGCGGATCAGCGATTTCATGCGGCTGCCTTCGTGCGGCCGTTGTCCTGCGTCGCGGCCACGAAGACGTCCTCGAGCGATGCGCCGACGATGCGGCAGTCGGTGTCGATGCCGGCACCGGCGAGTGCCTCCTGCACCGCCTGCAGCGGCTCGGCCACGTCCCGCGGCACCAGCACCCGGAGCCGCGTGCCTAACTGCGTCACACTGGCGACGAACGGCAAGCCCTGCAGCAGCTCGCGCGCCCGGTCGGGCTCACCCCGAATCTCGATAACGCTCATGCCGATGTCCTCCTGCAAGGCCAGCGGCGCGTCGTCGGCGACCTTCACGCCGCGATCGAGAATGGCGAGCCGATGGCAGCGCTCCGCCTCGTCCATGTAGTGCGTCGACACGAGGATGGTCGTGCCGCGCACCGACAGCTCGAAAAGCTTCGCCCAGAAATCGCGCCGGCTCTTCGGGTCGACCGCGCTGGTCGGCTCGTCGAGGAGTAGCAGCTCCGGCTTGTGCAACACCGCGCCGGCGAGCGCCAGCCGCTGCTTCTGGCCGCCGCTCAGGGTGCCGGCGAACTGGTCCGCCTGCCTCAAGAGGTCGTAATCCTCCAGGAGCTCCGCGATGCGGGCGCCGCGCCCGGAGCGCGGATAGGCGTAGATATCGGCCAAAAACTCCAGGTTCTCGCGCGCCGTGAGGTCCGCGTACAGCGAGAAGCTCTGCGTCATGTAGCCGATCTTCGGCTTCAGCGCCTGGGCATCAACCGGGATCTCGAGGCCCAGCACCGTGGCCTGGCCTTCCGTCGGCGTGAGCAGCCCGCACAACATGCGGATGGTCGTGGACTTACCCGAACCGTTGGGGCCGAGGAAGCCGTAGATCACGCCGCGCGGGACGTCGAGATCGAGCTGGCTTACGGCCTGCACGCTGCCGAAGCGCTTCGACAGCCCGCGCGCGCGGATGGCAAGCTCGTTCTGTGCCGGTATGGCCGCCGGCATCTCAATCGCCCGAAAGGAGCACGACCTCGACCGGCACGCCGTCGGGAAGCCGTCGCTCCACAGGTTCGAAGTCGATTTCCGCGGCAAAGCTCAGGCGGCCCCGGTCGCGCTCCGTCAATGCGAAATAAGGTGTGAAGGCGGCATCGCTCGCGACCCAGCGCACGCGGCCGTCGAGCGGCTCGGCCAGCCCGTCGACGAGCACCTGCGCGGGCGTGCCCGGCCCCACGGTTACGCGGATGGACTCCGGCACGTACACGCGTGCGTGCGGCTGCTCGCCGGTCAGCAATACCAGCATCGGCTGGCCGATTCGCGGACGTTCGCCGGGCTCGAACAACAGGCTGTCGATCACGCCGTCGGCAGGCGCGTAGGCGCGATGCCGTTCGAGCTCCACGTTCAGCTGCGCAAGCCGGGCTTCGGCCACGCCCACACCGGCTTCGGCCTGCCGCAGTTCCTCGACGGTCGTGCCCTCGAGCAGTTCCTGTAGCCGCGCTTCACGCGCTTCGAGCTCGGCCTGCGCGACTTCCAGCGCCGCGGTGGCGCGGTCCAGGGTTTCCCGTGACGTGAGGTTCTGCTCGAAGACGCGCTGCGCACGCTCGTAGTCACGCTGCAGGAAGTCGAGCTGCTGCCGGGCGCCGGCCACGTTGGCGCGGGCCGCGGCGATCTGCTCCTGGCGCGGGCCGCGGACCAGCTCGTCGAGCCGCGCCTCGGCCTGCGCGAGCACCGCCTGTGCCTCCGCGACACGCGCGTTGACGCGCGCAGGATCTTGCTTGAGCAGCAGGTCGCCTTTTACGACCTGTTGTCCTTCGACGACCGCAATCCGCGTGATCGGCTCATCGACGGCGGCGCTGATCTCGACCCGGTCCGATTCCAGGTAGCCGACGACGCGGTTTGCGTCATTCGCGCCGTTGCACCCGGCGGCCAGCAGCAGCGGCAGCCATAGCGCGTATAGGTGAAGGTTTCGCATGGGTCGTCCTGTCAGGAGCCGCGTTTGCCTGTGTTGCCGTTGCCGTCGCCCGGAACCCGGATCGCCCGGATCAGCAGGTCGACGTGGGCTTCGATGAAGCGATCGGTATCCAGCTTGTGATGCGGATCGAACACGATGGACCACGCGATCGATACGAGAACGGGTGAGATCAGCAGGTGCGGGAACTCTTCTACCGCGGACGGGCGGAACTCTCCGTTCTCCACCCCCCGGCGAATGAGCTTGCGCAGTGCGCTGAGCCCGTGCGTGACGACGTTTTCCCAGTACCACGCCGTCAGGTCGGGATGTTTCGGGCCTTCCGCGATCATCAGTCGGAGCAGCACCCGCGCGGGCGACTTCGGCAATTGCCGCGCGAGGTCCAGGAACGGGCCGCGCAGGTATTCCTCGGCGGAGAGGCCGGTCTCCTCGATGGATTTCTGCAGGGCGTCGATGCGCGGTGAAATCACGCTCTTGATGACGGCCTTGAACAGTTCTTCCTTGGTGCGGAAGTACAGGTAGAGCAGGCCCTTGCTGACGCCGGCCCGCCTAGCGACGTCGGTGACGCGGGTGGCCGCGTAGCCTTTTTCCGCGAACGCAGCGAGCGCAGCCCGGGTGATCTCCTCGGGCCTGTCTTCCTTGCGACGGCGGAAGCGCGGGCGGGACATCGAAATCCTTACTGACCGATGGGTCAGTAGTATAGTTACTGACCTGGCGGTCAGCAAGCGGGAAACGCGGCAACCCCCGAAATGGTAGGCTTCGCGTCCATGTTCACTTATCTCGACCCCGCCGTCCGCGAGCGCCTCATCGACCAGGGGAAGCTCGTCCGCATCGACGCCGGCGGCCGGCCGCTGGCCCCCGACGGCCCGCTCCGCGCCGGCGAAAAGGCCATCAGCATCCTCGGCCCCATCCCGCTGCCGCTCGTGCGCAACGGCCGCCGCTTCCAGGCGGAATGGTATGCGAGCGTGCGCCACACGGAGCTGACCAAGGTGGAGGAACTGGCGGACGACCTGCGGGAGCAGGGCGGCCAGCAGTCCTTCGCCATCCTCGTCTCCTCGATGGCCGTCAACAGCGTGCTGGTGCTCGGGCGGCCCGAGGAATGGAACAATCCGCTGGTACGCGTGCACTCGAGCTGCCTGACCGGCGACGTTTTCGGCTCAGAGCGCTGCGAATGCGGCCCGCAGCTTGTTGCTGCCCTTACGCGCATCGCGGATGAACCGGGCGGCGGGCTCATTATCTACATGGCCGGTCACGAGGGCAGGGGTATCGGACTATGGGCGAAGGCCGCGACCTACGTGCTGCAGGACGCCGGCGAGAACACCTACCAGGCGAACCGCTCGCTCGGCTTGCCGGACGATTCGCGCGACTTCAGCGACGCGGCAGCGCTGCTCAGGTATTTCCTCGATGACAAACCGTTTCGCCTGCTCACCAACAACCCGAAAAAGATCGCCGACCTGAACAACTTCGGCGTGCGTAACATCACGCCCGTGAAGCACCTGATCGGGGTGACGGAGAGGAACCGGCAGTACCTGGAGGCCAAGCGCGATTGGGGGCACGCGCTCGACCTCGACGACCTGGAGAAACGCAACCTGTAG